>NZ_JAMYMV010000134.1:0-7264 GCF_040318715.1 Mesorhizobium sp. M1050
GGGGCGCCCTGCAAAAGATCGGCAAGTTCACCATGGAGATCGTCAAGCGGTCGGACAGCGCCAAAGGCTTCGAAGTCCTGCCGCACCGATGGGTCGTGAACCGCTGTACAATGTTGCCAAGTTTGCCTTTGAGTGGTCGGTGCGCATCGAGCGTCCAAGCCGTAAGCGGCAGCTTGTTGAGGCTCGTCGCGGTCGGAATGCGAGTCGATTTGTCGCGGGCGAATCAGAGCCACCACAGGATTTAATGCGCCATCGACGGCCCAGCTGCGAGCTGGCCGATGGAGGCGCACATGGTCCGGCGCAAGGATCGCCCTGTGCTGCGCGTGCATGTGTCGTTCGAAGCGACAAGAACCGGCCCCCAACATCTGCTCGAGGCCTGTGCCCGCCTTGTGCCGATGATACGGCGCACAAGCCAGCGGCCGGACGGTCCTCCGGCCGCTCATCGAAGGTGAAGGAAGTAATGGCGCGATCGGGAGGTGAGCAATGACCGAGATGCGATGCGCGCTCTATGCACGGGTATCCAGCGAGGCCCAGACGCGCGACAACACGATCGCCAGTCAGGTCATTGCGTTGCAGGAACGCATTGCCGCCGATGGCTTCGTGCTTGAGCCAGGTCACAGCTATCTGGATGACGGCTACAGCGGTTCGATTCTGCTTCGCCCGGCGCTGGAGCGGCTGAGGGATGCGGTTGCCAGTGGCCACGTCGAGCGTCTCTACGTCCATGCTCCCGATCGGCTCGCCCGCCGCTACGCCCATCAGGCGCTGCTGATCGACGAGTTCCGTCGTGCCGGTGTGGACATCGTCTTCCTGAACCGCCCCATTGGTGGCACGGCCGAAGATGATCTTTTGCTCCAGGTCAGGGGGTGATCGCCGAATATGAGCGGGCCAAGATCCTCGAGCGGAGCCGTCGCGGTCGTCGTCACGCGGCCCGTTCCGGCTCCGTCAGCGCGTGTGCCGGCGGCTCAAGCAGATGGGCTGCCAAACGCGGGCAGGAGCCATGCATGGGCAGGAGCCATGCATTGGCACGCCTCCACGATCCGCGGTATGCTTGCCAATCCCGCCTATGTCGGACGCGCCGCTTTCGGGCGAGCCCGCTACTTGCCACCACGACCACGGTTGCGGCCAATCCGCGGCGATCCGCAGCCCTCGTCGCGGGCCACTTGCCGCGTTCTCGTTCCGCCTGAAGAGTGGATCGAGATCCGTGTTCCCCCACTTGTCGATCGCACCGTGTTCGAGGCGGCCCGTGCACAGCTTGAGGAGAACGGCAAGCGCAAGCGCCAACGCATGCCCGGCGCGGACTGGCTGCTGCAGGGCCTTACGGTCTGTCGGCGTTGCGGCTACGCCTATTATGGCAAGCGCGCCCCGAGTTCCCGCAGTATGACCCGACGAACACGCTGCGCTACTATCGCTGTATCAGTGCGGATGGCTACCGCTTCAGCGGCCACGCCGTGTGCAATAACCCGGCGGTGCGCGGCGATCACCTGGAAGAAGCAGTGTGGGATCAGGTGAAAGGCCTTCTGGAGGACCCGCGTCGTGTGGCCGACGAATATCGCCGCCGCCTCCGCCAAGCCCGCGACGAAATCCGCGAGCCGGATGAGATCGTCCGCCTGGAACGACAGATGGCCACCTTGCGTCGCGGCATCGGCCGGCTGATCGACAGCTATGCCGAAGGCGTCATCGACAAGGCGGAATTCGAACCGCGTATCGCTGGCCTGAAACAACGCCTCTCCCAGCTTCAGGAGCGGCACCGAGCGGCGGTCGAAGTGGCCGAGAACGAACGCGACCTCTCACTCCTCATCAGCCGTCTGGAAGAAGGTGACAGCAGGGCTCGCCGGCCTTGATCGGGCCGGCATGCGGCAGATCATCCGCTCCGTGGTTCGTCGGGTCGAAATCGACGACGCCCACATCGAGATCATCTTCCGGGTTCCCCCGCTCGATGGCCCAGCCCGCCCAAAATCACCAAGCAAAATGACCAGTTCCACGCAACATTGTACAGACGTTCGTCGAGCGGACCTTCGCATGGCTGGGCAGATGCCGAAGGCTGGCCAAGGACTTCGAGCGATCCATCGAATCCGCACAGGCCTGGGTCTTCATCGCAAACATCCGCTTGCTCACCCGACGCCTCGCAAGGATCTGAAAATATGGCGGTCATTCCGTTTCAGACACCAATGATCCCCCACATCGCACCGACGCTCCGACACCAGTCTTCGAGTACGGTCCGGATACTCGCTTCAGGATCGGCGTCGCGTTTGAACGCCCACCAGATTAGGGATCCCTGCCAAATGCTGGCCATCTGCCAACCCATTCGCTCGGCATGTGCAGCTTGGTTCGTCAGCCGTCTGCCTTTACCGCAAATTCATCAAGCGAATCAGGGTAATTGTCATGGGGCGAGGCACTTATGACTTTCTCGCCAGGGACGACGCCCCTTGGGCCTACTACGACCAACGTGTTCTTGTTGTCACGTCCCAGCCGATTCCGAGTCCTAAGGGACATCTGGAGACGCGCAGCGACGTAGACGATCTCATTACCGAAGTCTCAGCGACGGAGATGTGTGGGTTCTCGGCGGAGGGAAACTGCAGATGGCGTTTATCGAGTCGGCCCTGAATAACGGTTAAGGCGTTGATATTCCGAACCCGTGAAGAGGGATGGAAGCATCCGATTTCGCCGTTTTCGACTGGAGTGTTTGCAGGCACCAGGCAAGCCAAAGAGCGAGAACCGTGAGGATCAGGCGCAGATTTTGGCCTGCGGCGACGAGCAGCGCATTGATCCCATCGCCAGCATGGCCGCGGAGGAAGTTGCGGTCCACCGGGCTGCTGGCGCGCCTTTCATGGCTTCTTGAGAAGGCGCTGTCGCGAACGGAACGACACTTTCCGATCATTGTGATCCAGGAAGCCGGTCTCGACGGGTTCTGGCTCCTGAAGGGATCGAAAGCCACGTCGTCGATCCCGCCTCGATCGCGACCCGTCGCCGACAGGCGAAGACTGACAGGATCGACGGCGAAGCCATGGTGCGGGCGCTGCTGGCCTACAAGCGCGGCGAGCCGCGGGTGTGCGCGATGGTCAAGGCCCCCGGCCGGAAAGAGGAAGACCGCCGTCGCATTACTCGACAGCGCAAGGTGCTAACCGGCGAATGGGTGAGCCACGTCAACCGTATCAAGGGATTGTTATTTGCACAGGGCATCTCCGGATACGAACCGCTGCGCCGCGATCGGCGGGCACGGCTTGAGGAACTGCGGACCGGCGATGGCAGAGCGCTGCCAGCGCATCTCAAAGCGCAGATATGCCGCGAACTCGATCGGCTGGAACTGCTTCTCGAGCAAGTCAAGGCCGTGGAGGCGTGGAGGCGTGGAGGCGTGGAGGCGTGGAGGCGTGGAGGCGGAGCGAGCCGCGTTGCTGGCCGAGGCGCAAGACGCGGCAACGCCCACCTCGGCGGCGATGTTGCTAGACGTGAAGGGCATCGGACCGGAGTTTGCTGCCATGCTTTGGTCGGAAGGGTTGTTCCGCCATTTCGACAACCGACGGCAAGTGGCGGCCTACGCCGGCCTTGCGCCGACGCCTTGGCAAAGCGGCTCGCTCGATCGTGAGCAAGGCGTGTCGAAATCCGGCAATCCGCGGCTGCGAACGACGATGGTTCAACTCGCCTGGCTATGGCTGCGCCATCAACCGCAATCGGCGCTTGCTCTCTGGTTCCGTGGACGCGTTCAGCAAAACGGCGGGCGGATGCGTAAGACAATGATTGTGGCGCTCGCCCGCAAGCTGCTAGTCGCACTCTGGAAGTATGTAACCGCCGGCATCGTGATCGAAGGCGCCGTGATGAAGGCCTGTTTGACCCTAATCCCGTAATCCGCCAGGACCCGATCAGTCCTGGCCGATCCAGGTGGATGAACCGATACCTGGCATGGCCTGAATGCCCGTTTTGTAGAATGGTTTCATCCTCCTGAGCCCTTGCTCGCCGCAAGCGGGATATTGGTGCAGCCGTACTGAACGGCGACCGCATGTGAGGTTGATCGTGCTCGGAGACGGCCGGTCATGCAAATCGGGCTCAGACCTTGGATGCCGAAACAGTCCTGGGGTTCTGCTCATGCGTTGCTGAATTTAATCCTTGACCCCAAGAAGCCCATGTGAGGCCAGGTACCAGCGCACGCAAAGCAGGATCACCGACTGGTCGAAATGGCGGCCCTTGAACATCACGTGCTTCTCCACAGCTGAGGAGTGTTTCTTGCCATGCTCCGCTTACCGAAAGGTTTGCGACAGAGCCGCCTTAGCCTCTCCTGTCACCGCAGTGTGTTGCTCTAGTCAAATACCGGTGAGCGGAGTTCTTCCTAGTCCGATTGATGTTCAGCCTACCTGTCGTCTTGGCCTTGAGGAGGAGGTGTCAATCAGCATGGACATCGCGACCGTGCTGGCTGATGTTGGGCTCACGTTCGCCCCAATCACATGGTGAAGCCGCTGTTGATCCTTCACAAACCGATACGTAGGTCACCGCACGGTTCAAAACGAGAACCGGTCGCACGCCATTCATTCGGAGCCGCGGCGCTTTGTCAGAACTTCATCAAAATGAAGGGCCCACTTTGCAGGCCCCTTTTTGCAAGCCTGAAAGACGCGGTCTTACAGTTTGACCGCCGCTTCCCGCGCCCACAGCCGCAGACCCCGGCAACTTTCAATGAAATCCGTGGCACTCGCCTTGTCGGCCAGCGGCAGCATTCCCTCGTCAGCGCCGGGCTCGACGCCCGCTTTGGCCAGAAGCGGCAAGGAGCCGGGCGTGAAGCCGATGAACTTGCAATGAGAAAAGGCATCGGCCACGAAATCGCGAGCCGCTGCTTCGCCGGCCAGCAGATTGGCGCTCTCTTCGGTGAGCAGGATGGCGACCGCGTCAAACAATACCGATGGGCCACCATCGATCATATGCTTGGCCACAATCTTGGTGCCATCGCTGACCACCGCACCGCCAACCTTTGGCGCGATGACTTCCATAGCGGCCCCTTCATTCTCAATGGCAGTCTGTAAGGCTTTGAAGAGACCGGCGTCCGTGCCGGTGCCGATCAGGACACCAACCTTGCGGCCAGCAAAGCTCTCCGGGCCATTGGCAATGATGCTCAGCGCTGGCGAGGGCTCGAGATCCGTCCGCGGCGATACAGCGGCGTCGGCCGGCTTCGGCATCTCGGTGATGCCAAGCTTGTCGGCGATCGTGACAGCGAGACCCTCATCGATGTTCAGCAAGTGCGCGATCATCCGCTCGCGGATGGCTGGGGTTTCAACCTTGCTCAGTTCAAAGGTCAAGGCCTGAGCGATGTGGCGTTGCTCAGGTGGGGTCTGGCTGTTGAAGAACTGGGCGGCCTGGCTGTAGTGGTCGGCAAAACTTTCGGGACGAAGCCTGACCTTCTGGCCCTCCTCGCCGTCAGCGAACGGCCGGAACCCACGCTCAGGGGATTCGCGCGGGCCGACGCCGAATGAATTCGGCTGGTAGTTGGCCCGTCCAACCGGGTTGCGCATCGCCATGTGGCCGTCCTGCTGGAAATGATGGAATGGGCATTTCGGCGCGTTGATCGGCAGCTGCGTGAAATTGGGGCTGCCCAGGCGTATGAGTTGAGTGTCGAGGTAGGAGAAGTTGCGGCCCTGCAGCAGCGGATCATTACTGAAGTCGATGCCAGGCGGAACATTCTGGGTCATGAACGCGACCTGCTCGGTCTCGGCGAAGAAATTATCCGGCATGCGGTCGAGAACAAGGCGCCCCACAGGTATTGGCGGCAAGATCTCTTCTGGAATGATCTTGGTCGGATCAAGGATGTCGAAGTCGAAATTGTCGGCAAACTCCTGGTCGAACAATTGCAGGCATAACTCCCATTCGGGGAAATCGCCGGATTGAATGGCATTCCAGAGGTCCCTGCGATGGAAGTCGGGATCTGCGCCATTGATCTTGACCGCTTCGTTCCACACGACTGATTGCATGCCAAGCTTGGGCTTCCAGATGAATTTCACGAACGTCGATTCATCGGCCGCATTGACAAGCCGGAAGGTGTGCACGCCGAACCCTTGCATGAAGCGGAAAGAGCGCGGGATGGCGCGATCCGACATCACCCACATGATCATGTGCATCGATTCCGGCGTCAGGCTGATGAAATCCCAGAATGTGTCGTGCGCCGATTGGGCTTGCGGAAAGTCACGGTCAGGCTCCGGCTTGACCGAATGGATTACATCGGGAAACTTGATCGCGTCCTGGATGAAGAACACCGGGATATTGTTTCCCACGATGTCCCAATTGCCCTCACTGGTGTAGAGTTTCACGGCAAACCCGCGGACGTCACGGGCGAGGTCGAATGACCCCTTGCTGCCGGCCACCGTCGAGAACCGGACGAATGCCGGCGTTTTTTCTCCGACCCGCTGGAAGATGTCGGCGCGCGTATATTTTGCGAGCGACTCGTAGGTTTCGAAAAAGCCATGCGCGCCATAGCCACGCGCGTGCACAACCCTCTCAGGAATGCGTTCATGGTCGAAATGAAAAATCTTTTCGCGGAAATGAAAATCCTCGATCAGCGTGGGGCCACGTGCGCCGATCTTGAGAGTGTTCTGATCGTCTGAGAGCGGGCCGCCCTGGGCTGTTGTCAGGACGTCAGTGTCACCCTCCGCAACCTGATGCAATTCCCCTCCTTGACCTCTGACCAAGGTCAAGTCGTGGACGGTGGCTGTCGGTGCGTTGGCTTCGGCTACTGGCTTACGCGGCATAGTGCTCTCCTTTGAAACGCTTGAGAAATGTGGGCTCTGTCGCAAACCTGGAAATGGGGTTGTGAACGGCCATTTCGGCCTGTCCGTGAGGCAGCGAGGATATCGAATTGCTCAGCGATCGACAGACTGGGATTGTAGGCATACCTCGCCTGTCGCTTGCGCATCATGTGGATCATCTCGATGCCGGAGAGGATAACCACGGCGCTCGCCTGCGACTTGAAGCCGAGCATGGCTCGAACGCGGCGCTTGATACGCCGGTGATCCTGTTCAATCCGATTGTTGAGATACCGGCTATTGCGGATGCGGATCGGCTTCAGCGGTCGCCGCGATCGCTGCCGCAGCCGGCTTTCAGCGTCGCAGGAAAGGATCGCCTCGTAATTGGTCTGGCTGCCGTCGATGACGATGCGCTCCGGCCAGCCATGGCGCTTCAGCACCTTGCGGAGGAAGCGTTTGACCACCACCAGGTCACGGTTTTCGCTGAAGAAGAACTCGACCGTGTCGCCGAGGCTGTCGATGGCGCGGTAGAGATACATCCATTGGCC
>NZ_JAMYMV010000135.1:0-7084 GCF_040318715.1 Mesorhizobium sp. M1050
CACCGGTACCCTCCTCCAAAAGCCTGGCTGAAACCGGCAAATACGCGGGAAACGCCGGCCCTGCCGCGCCGCGGGCAGTACCCGCGGCGCGACGTATCGTTCATCGACTGACCAATGGCGAACCCTGCCATAAAGCCGAGCAGACCGATCACGCCGACCACGGCCGTCGTCGTACCGGGATTTTCGCGCGCGACTTCCGAGACCGCATGGGCGTGCGTGCGCAGCTGTTGCGCGGTTCGCGACCCGCGGGTCGTGTCGTAGAACTCGGAAGCCTGCTCGCTGGCGTCATTGAGCATTTCCGTGCCCCGTGCCGAAATGCTCTTGTTGATCTTGGTGATCTCCTTGCGCAGTTCGGCGATCTGCTTTTCCAGCGTCTTCTGGACGTCGATATCAGGGGTATCGGATTTGTTGGTGTCGGCCATGAAGCGGTTCCTTTGATTGCTGACCAAAAGAACGGCGCCGGCACGAATTCGTTCCGGTCGGCCGCGGCTGCTAGCCGTCGGACGCGGCTATCGGGCGGGAACTAGCCTGCCCGCTCGATGCGGATGACCTGCGGCTTGTCGGTCAGATGGCCGTCCTTGGTGATGCCGTCGACGGCCTTGCGCACGGCGGCCTCCGTTGTCTCATGGGTGACGAGGATCACCGTCTTTTGCGCCGCCGCTTCACCGTTGACCGCGTGCTGAACGATCGATTCCAGCGAAATGTCGTTGTCGGCCATGCGCTTGGCTATTGCCGCGAACACGCCGATGCGATCATGCACGGTCAGCCGGATGAAGTAGCCGCCGGCATGGCTGCGCATCTGCGCCTTCTTGTAGGGCTTCAGCTCCTTCGCCGGCCGGCCGAACACGGGGCCATGCTGGAAGCCGGGCCGGCTCTTGGCGATGTCGGCGATGTCGCCGATGACGGCCGATGCAGTGGCATTGCCGCCGGCGCCGGGACCGGACAGCAGCAGCTCTCCAAGAATGTCGGTTTCGATCGCCACCGCGTTGGTGACGCCATGCACCTGCGCGATGACTGAGGCCGTCGGCACCATGGTCGGGTGTACGCGCTGCTCGATGCCGCTGTCGGTGCGCTGGGCGACGCCAAGCAGCTTGATCCGGTAGCCAAGATCGCCCGCCGCGCGGATGTCGGCCTGGGAGATGTTGGAAATGCCTTCCATGTAGATGTCGTTGGCGGCGATCCTGGTGCCAAAGGCAAGGCTGGTCAGGATCGACAGCTTGTGCGCAGTGTCATGGCCCTCGATGTCGAAGGTCGGATCGGCCTCGGCATAGCCCAGCCGCTGTGCGTCCTTCAGGCAGGCGTCGAACGAGATGCCCTCGGCCTCCATGCGGGTCAGGATATAGTTGCAGGTGCCGTTGAGAATGCCAAAGACGCGGGTGACCGAATTGCCGGCCATCGCCTCGCGCATCGTCTTGATGACCGGGATGCCGCCCGCCACTGCCGCCTCGTAGTTGAGCAGCACGCCGCGCTTCTCGGCGATCTCGGCCAGCGCCACGCCATGCTTGGCGAGCAACGCCTTGTTGGCGGTGACGACATGGCGGCCGGCTTCGAGTGCCGCCTTCACCGACAGGCGCGCCGGCCCCTCGTCGCCGCCGATCAGTTCGACGAACACGTCGATTTCGGCGATCTGGGCCATCTCGACCGGATCGTCGAACCAAGTTGCCGCACTGATATCGACGCCGCGATCACGCTTCTGGTCGCGCGCCGAGACCGCGGTGACGATGATATCGCGCCCGCACTGCCGGGTCAGTTCCGCCGCTTTGTCGCGCAGCACGCGCGCCACCGATGCGCCGACGTTGCCGAGACCGGCTATTCCAACACGCAATGCTTCAGCCATGTCCGGCGACGTCCCTCAAGTCAGATCGAAATTGTCCGCGGCTGCAAGCTTACCGGTGAGCGGAAAGCGGCACGACGTTGTTGGGCTGCTTGGCGCTGGTCGCCAGGAAGCGCTTGATGTTGCGCGCGGCCTGCCGGATCCGGTGCTCGTTCTCGACCAGCGCGATGCGCACGTGATCGTCGCCATGTTCGCCGAAGCCGACACCTGGCGCCACCGCCACGTCGGCATGTTCGATGAGCAGCTTGGAGAATTCGAGCGAGCCGAGATGCCGGAACGGCTCAGGGATCGGCGCCCAGGCGAACATCGATGCCGCCGGTGCCGGAATGGTCCAGCCGGCGCGGCCGAAGGCATCGACCATCACGTCGCGGCGCTTGTGGTAGATGTCGCGAACTTCGGCGATGTCGGCGCCGTCGCCGTTGAGCGCGTGTGCCGCCGCCACCTGGATCGGCGTGAAGGCGCCATAGTCGAGATACGACTTTACCCGGGTCAGCGCCGAGATCAGGCGCTCGTTGCCAACCGCAAAGCCCATGCGCCAGCCGGGCATGGAAAAGGTCTTCGACATCGAGGTGAATTCGACGCAGACGTCGATCGCGCCCGGCACCTGCAGCACCGAAGGCGGCGGATTGCCGTCGAAATAGATCTCCGAATAGGCAAGGTCGGACAGGATGATGATGTCGTTCTTCTTGGCGAAGGCGACCACGTCCTTGTAAAAATCAAGCGAGGCGACCAGCGCCGTCGGGTTCGACGGATAGTTGAGGATCAGCGCCAGCGGCTTCGGGATCGAATGCTTGACACCGCGCTCGAGCGCCGGGATGAAGCCGTCGTCCGGCTCTACCTGCAGGGAACGGATGACGCCACCCGACATGATAAAGCCGAAGGCATGGATCGGATAGGTAGGGTTCGGGCACAGGATCACGTCGCCCGGCGCGGTGATCGCCTGCGCCATGTTGGCGAAGCCCTCCTTCGAGCCAAGCGTGGCCACCACTTGCGTGTCGGCGTTGAGCTTCACGCCGAAGCGGCGAGCGTAATAGTTGGCCTGGGCGCGGCGCAGGCCCGGAATGCCGCGCGACGAGGAATAGCGGTGCGTACGCGGATCGCGCACGACCTCACACAGCTTGTCGACAATGGCCTTGGGCGTCGGCAGGTCCGGATTGCCCATGCCGAGGTCGATGATGTCGGCGCCGCGCGAACGGGCGCTGGCCTTGAGCCGATTGACCTGCTCGAAGACGTAAGGCGGAAGCCGGCGGACCTTGTGAAATTCTTCCATGGCAGTTCCAGACAGCAAAAGGGGTATTGGGCGCGCGCTATATACTTATTTGCAGGTAGGGTCGAGGGCGGGGTCGCATTTGGCTTCGATCTGCTTCAACGTTTCGTCGCCGTGCTTCTTGGCTAGCTCCGTCAGCGCCGCCTGATCGGCGACCTTCGGACTGCCGCCTTTTGCCGCCTGCGAATTCTCATCCGCCTTCAATTGCGCAAGCTTGGCGTTCTTCTCGGCTTCGGTGAACTGCGGCGCCGCCACTTGCGGCTTGATGTTCAGGTTCGGAAAGGTACCGGTATCCTTCGGTCCCGCGCTTACAGCAATCGGCGTCGGGCCGCTGCTGTTGGTGCTCGAGCATCCGGCCATCCCCATCAGGATAATCGCCGCACCGATGCGGCAAAAACGTCCGGCGCCGAAAAAAACAGTCTCGCCAATATTAATCGTCATATTGTTTCCTTGGCAGCCGATGTAGAGCGAGATTGGACCCGGTCGGATGTCCCATGTTAATATGTCAAGAAAAGGCCTCGGGAGGAACCCCGCCAACCATGTCCAAAACACCCGATTCGGGCAAAGCGGAAGATGACGAGCCTTCGACCGTCGAGCAATATCTGGTGAAGGACCCGGAACGCTTCGCCCTGAACGTGGCGCGCATGATCGAGCAGGCCGGCAAGGCCGCTTCCGCCTGGGCTGAGCCCCGCGAAAAAGGCGAGGTGCGCGATCATGTCGCCGAGCCGGTCGTCGACATGGTGAAGACCTTTTCCAAGCTCAGCGAATACTGGCTGTCCGATCCGCAGCGCGCGCTGGAAGCGCAGACGCGGTTGTTCTCCGGCTACATGACTGTCTGGGCCAACGCCATTCAGCGCACCAGCAACGCCGCGGAAGCCACCGAAGATGCCGTCAAGCCGGAGCGCGGCGACAAGCGCTTCCTCGACCCGGAATGGGGCCGCAACGCGTTCTTCGATTTTCTCAAGCAGGCCTATCTCGTCACCTCGCGCTGGGCGGCCGACCTGGTCGAACACGCCGAAGGTCTGGACGAGCATACCCGCCACAAGGCCGGCTTCTACGTCAAGCAGGTGTCCAACGCCATCTCGCCGTCGAATTTCATCCTCACCAATCCGGAACTGTTTCGCGAAACCGTCGCCTCCAACGGCGAGAACCTGGTGCGCGGCATGAAGATGTTGGCCGAGGACATCGCCGCCGGCAAGGGCGACCTGAAGCTGCGCCAGGCCGACTACTCGCCTTTCGAGATCGGCAGGAACATCGCCACCACCCCAGGCAAGGTGGTTGGCCGCAGCGATGTCGCCGAGATCATCCAGTACGATCCGACAACCGAGACGGTGCTCAAGCGACCGCTGCTGATTTGCCCGCCATGGATCAACAAGTTTTATATCCTCGATCTGAACCCGCAGAAATCCTTCATCCGTTGGGCGATCGATCAGGGCCATACCGTTTTCGTGATCTCCTGGGTCAACCCGGACGAGCGCCACGGCACCAAGGGCTGGGAGGCTTACATCCGCGAGGGCCTGCAATACGGCCTCGACACCGTCGAAAAGGCCACCGGTGAACGCGACGTCAATGCGATCGGCTATTGCGTCGGCGGCACGCTCTTGGCGGCAGCACTGGCGCTGATGGCGCGCGAAGGCGACGACCGAATAAAGTCGGCGACGTTCTTCACCACGCAGGTCGATTTCACCCATGCCGGCGACCTGAAAGTCTTCGTCGATGAAGAGCAGGTCGCGGCGGTAGAAAAGTCGATGAGCGAAAAGGGCTATCTCGACGGCACCAAGATGGCGACTGCCTTCAACATGCTGCGGTCCGGCGACCTGATCTGGCCCTATGTCGTCAACAACTACATGCGTGGCAAGGATCCCCTGCCCTTCGATCTGCTCTACTGGAATGCCGATTCGACCCGCATGGGCGCGGCCAATCACTCCTTCTACCTTCGCAACTGCTATCTCGAGAACAACCTCTCGCGCGGCACGATGGAACTGGCGGGCCACACGGTTTCGCTCAGAGACGTCACCATTCCAGTGTACAACCTCGCCTCCAAGGAAGATCACATCGCGCCGGCGCTTTCGGTGTTTCTCGGCTCGAAATATTTCGGCGGCAAGGTCGAGTACGTCATGGCCGGATCGGGTCATATCGCAGGCGTCGTCAACCCGCCGGCATCCAACAAATACCAGTACTGGACCGGCGATATGCCGACAGGCGACTTCGGCCAATGGACAGCCAAGGCCACAGCTCATCCAGGTTCCTGGTGGCCGCACTGGCAAGACTGGATAGAGGCCAAGGACAACACCCGTGTGCCCGCCCGTAAACCCGGCAAGCATATGAAAACCTTAGGGGATGCTCCTGGCACCTATGTGAAGGTGCGTGTGTAACGGACTGTAATGTCTGGTGAGTTGACGCACCGGTAAAAGCGGGCGAAATGGTGTAGTCAACCGTTGAGCAGCCGCAATTCGGCAATCACTGCAAAAATACTTCCAGGCTTGCGGATTTGACACAAGTCTCGTTTCCGGATCGGAGACAAAGGTCACCTTGACACGGCGTATCGCTGCCGCACCAGGGATATACCGACCGGGCATCGAGGGGGATTTTGACTTTGAAATCAGCAGGATGGAGCCTCGCAAAGGGAGAACGCCACGCCATCGTGGCAGCGCTCTGCTCATTGCTTCTGGCCTCCTGCACCTCGGCTGGCGACCCGACGATGTCGGTTGGAATGCCCGGCTATAATGCCACGGCATCGGACATTAATAAGGCCTCTGGCGCCACGCCGACCGCCGCAGCCGATTCGTCCGAGGTCACGACCGAGCAGACGACCGTGATGACGGCCAGCGATACGACACTTCCCGAGACAATCGCCTATGTCCCGATGGCCAAGCCCCAAGCCGCCTTTCCGCTGACCACTCCGGCCGGCAGCGAAACGATTGTCGGACAAACTCCTCAGTCCTTGCAGCAGCAGGCACAGACAACGCAGCAGAGCGACGCGGTCGCCGAAAAGATCGCGGCCGCCGATGCCGGCGTGAATGCGCCGAAGCCGACAGCCGCTCCGGTCATGAACAATCCGGTCTATGTGACGGCTGGCGAGATGCCGCAGCCCGACGCGCCGAAGAAAAGAGGCTTCCTGGCCTCGATGTTTGGCGCCACGCCTGCTTCGGCGACGCCGCTCATCAACACCCGGTCGGGCGGGCAGCCAGCGATGCAGGCCAAACCGGCGCCAGCCGCGGCAAAGCCGATCATCATGCTCGCCTCGGCCAATTCCGCGGAAAAGCCGGTGCAACTGGCTTCGACCGGCGGCGAGACCGGCCACATCACCGGTAGTGATGCCTTGCCCGGCGTGCGCCAGACGGCCCTGTTCGAAATCAAGCGCAAGTCCGGCCTCGACGACGAAAGCGACGTCGATCTCAACGAGGACGAGGGGCCAATCGGCGGCTCCTATCAGGTTGCGTCCGCCGCCGGCATGGCCCGGTTGGCGCCCAACGGGCTGCTCAAGCAGAACGAGAGCGTCGATGTGGCCTGCCTGAAGCCGTCGCTGGTCCGCGTGCTGAAGACGATCGAGGGCCACTACGGCCGCAAGATGATGGTGACCTCGGGCTATCGCGACCCGGCTCGCAACCGCCGCGCCAACGGCGCCAAGAATTCGCTGCACATGTATTGCGCCGCCGCCGACATCCAGGTCCCCGGCGTTTCGAAATGGGAGCTGGCGAGCTACATCAGAACCATGCCCGGCCGTGGCGGCGTCGGCACCTACTGCCACACCGAATCCGTCCACGTCGACGTCGGCCCAGAGCGCGACTGGAACTGGCGTTGCCGCCGGCGAAGCGGCGGCGACGACGGCTAGCGGCGTGATTCACAGGCCGGAAGTGTGTTAGCAGCCCGAGGGATCATTCCCGACATTCGTGATTAGCCTAGTGCCCGTCCATAAACGGTAAGCTGCTGAAATTACTGGAGGAATCACCAAATTTCCGCAGGAAAGGCCCGACGGTTTC
>NZ_JAMYMV010000136.1:0-7038 GCF_040318715.1 Mesorhizobium sp. M1050
TGCCGATCGCCATGGAAGAGAAGCTGCGCTTCGCCATCCGTGAAGGCGGCCGCACCGTCGGTGCCGGCATCGTCGTCACCATCAAGGAATAACCGACACCGGCCTGTGCCGGTCGGGTTCGAACGGAAAGGGCGGTCCTTGGGGCCGCCCTTTTCTTTTGCCTGGCGATCGGGTGTTCGCCTTGTCGCCCGAGTCCTGTTGCAAGCCTTTGGACCTCGTCTAGTATACATTTCCAGCAAGGGGCTTCTTTCCAAATGGTCTCAGAGCGCCTTTTCCATCGGCGAGCATTGTGGTCGCTGCGGCTGATCTGCCTGCTGGCGTTGCTTGTAGAGGGACGTGCCTTTGCGGCGGATACTGCCCCGGGTCCCGGTCCAACGATGCGGTTCGTCATTGTCCGCAGCAATGCACCGGGGTGCGAGCCGATCTGCCCGGAATGGATCTCGGCCGAAGGCTCGATAGAAGCCGGAACGCCGGCCCTGTTCAAACGCATGCTGAAGACGCTTGGCGGGCGAGACCTGCCGATCGTCGTGGATTCTCCCGGCGGCAATGTCGAGGCGGCGCTGGCGCTTGGCCGGCTGATCCGCAAGAACGTGCTTGATATCGCGATCGGCAAGACGGTGTTCTCCGGTTGCCACCCTGACGCGGAGGGTTGCCAGGACCGTAACAAGAATGGCGCCCATTACCTCGGCGATGTCGTTGACTACGGCGCCATGTGCAACTCCGCCTGCCCATTGATGTTTGCTGGCGGTGTCCGGCGTGTGGTTGGCGAATGGGCGTTTCTCGGCGTCCATCAGATCACCACGACCTACATCCGCACGAAATTGCAATACAGGACCACCTACCGCATCGTGGCGGGCAAGAAGAAGGTGCTCAACACAAAGATCGTCAGCCGCAAGGACGCCGGCAGCTACAAGACCTACGAGATGAGCAAGGCGGTGGAGAAAAGGCTCGCGGCCTATCTCGACGAGATGGGCATCGATCAGGGCGTGCTCGAAACGATGAAGAGCACGCCGGCCAGCGAAATCCACCAGATCGCCCTCGACGACATGCTGAGGATGAAATTGGTCACCAGCATGGATGCTGCGGACCTGTTGACCGCCGCAGGCCTGTGCAGGTCGGACCGATTGGCCGCGAATTGCCTGGAAATACCGGGGAAAAAGCCCGATGGCCTGACGACCGCGGCCAAGCCTGCCCCGCTGCCGGCGGAGCCCGAGGGCGTGCAGCGCGATGAAGGCATGCGCTTCGTCGTGGTTCGCGGCGGCAATCCGCTCTGCAATCCTGATTGCCCCGAATGGATCTCGGCGGAAGGTGCGATCACGCCTCAGACCCTGCAGAAGCTGCGCCAGTTGCTCGCCACGCTTGGCGACCGGCAGCTGCCTGTCGTGATCAGCTCAAAGGGTGGCGACCTGCTTGGCGCTCTGGCGGCGGGACGGCTTGTCCGCGAAAAGAAGCTCGACGTCGCTGTTGGCCGCACTGATTTCGTCGGCTGTGACCCGGGAGAGTGGAATTGCCTGGCCAAGGAGGGCGCTTATGCCGGGTTGAGCATCGATGCGGGAGTGGAGTGCGATTCGGCCTGTGCGCTCATGCTTGCCGGCGGCGTGAGACGGCTTGTCGGCCCCCGTGCACGGCTTAGCCTGTACCCGATGGGGCAAAAGCAGGCGGTCAAGGCCTATCTCGAGGAGATGGCGATCGATCCCGCTCTGTTCGCAGCGATCGAGCGACGCTCGGTCGAGCGCCAGCTCGAACCCGACATGATGCTGAAGGTCGGACTGACGACGAGCCCGCAATCGGTCGACGCGCTGACCGGCGCCACCATCTGCGATACGGTGCCGAAACCGCAGAATTGCCGGATCCGGTCTTCCGCCAATGCCGAGGCTGACGCGCCCGCCAAGTTGTAAAGCGCGGCGAAGTCGGAAACTGGCCATCGAGGTAGGTTGAGCCACTCGCGATTTTTCCGCTATCGTCGCTGCTGGCGGCACCGGGGCAGGAGGAGGGATCGAGAATGAGCCAGGACATCCCGACACTCTACGAATGGGCCGGCGGCAGCGAGGCCTTGAACCGGCTGACCCAGACTTTCTATGACAAGGTGGCGCAGGACCCGATCGTCGGTCCGGTGTTCAAGACCATGTCGCCGGATCATCCCGCCCATGTCGCAGCCTTCATCGGTGAGGTATTCGGCGGACCGAAAACCTACAGCGGCGGCCACCGCGAGATGGTCATGCATCATCTGGGCAAGCATCTGACCGAGGAGCAGCGCCGCCGTTGGATCAACCTCCTGGCAGATGCCGCCGACGCGGTCGGCCTGCCTGACGATCCGGAATTCCGTTCGGCCTTCATGGGCTATGTCGAATGGGGATCGCGGCTGGCCAAGATGAACTCCAATCTTGGTGAGACCTGCGATCCCGAGACGGAGCCGATGCCGGCGTGGGGATGGGGCGTGCCGGGCGGCCCCTATCGACCACCGGATAAGAAGTAGCTTCCAGAGGCCATGGGAGGTGTCAGGTGGATGCGGGAAGATACGAAGATCATACGCTGGCGCGAGTGGGACGGCCCCGGCCTCGAACATTTGGTGCTGCAGGAACGGGCAGGGGAGGTCTCGGCTGACGCCGTCGTCATTTGCTCCGGCGCAACGCCGTTTGCCGTCCGCTACCGCATTGCCTGCGATGCCGGCTGGCGCGCCAGGCGTGTCGTGGTCGACATGATCGGCAGCGGCCGAACGCTTGTTCTTGCCGCCGATGGCGAGGGTCGCTGGACCAGGGACGGTCTGCCGGTGCCCGAACTCGACGGCATTCTCGATCCCGACCTGACCGTCACGCCATTCACCAACACGCTGCCGATCCGGAGATTGCGGCTTTCCGTCGGGCAGAGTGCCGAGATCACCACGGCCTTCATCGATTTCCCGGCACTCACCGTCGTCGCCAACCCGCAGCGCTACACATGCCTCGAAGAGGGCAGGCGATATCTCTATGAATCGCGCGCCAGCGACTTCAGGCGGGAACTCGAGATCGACCGCGAGGGGTTGGTCGTCGACTATCCAGATTTCTGGCGCAGGGGTTAAGGCGCGTTTGCTTGCAAACCACTCTTTACAGAGCGAGCGGAAGCTTTTAGGAAGCGCCTGCTGCGCCGACATGCGCACGATACGGGCATAGCTCAGTTGGTAGAGCGGCGGTCTCCAAAACCGCAGGTCGTAGGTTCGAGCCCTGCTGCCCGTGCCATTTCTCGAAATGGCACTCAACGTGATATTTCGCCATTTTTCGAAATGGCGTTTCAAAACGATATTTCTACGGTCTACCCTTTGAAAATCGGCGACCCGCTTGCCATATTGGCTCAATTGGGGCATAAGGGCGCCATAGCCGGGACGGAACGACTGGATGGTTCCGAGGCGGCGTTTGGTCATAAAGCGGACACTTGCCACTTGCGTGGATCAAGAATCGGTTTTATGTAGACGAAACAGACACGCGACGCGTGGAGCTGGGAAGCCGGCTTTACGCGTCTGATTTGCATGGGCGAATTGTTTGCGCTGATTCGGCGCGAGATTGGCTCAGGCGGCACGTCCCGGCCAGCGGGATCATCCAGGGGACCCGGCCAACGGGTCTTGAAGACAGAGCGGCATATGGCTTCGAAAACCACAAATCCTTTCGTCTTTCTCCAGCAGGTTCGCGCGGAGACCGCCAAGGTGACTTGGCCGTCGCGGCGCGAAACGATGATCTCGACGGTCATGGTCCTGGCTTTCGCTGTGATCGCGATGATCTTTTTCTTCACCGCTGATCAGCTCATGGGCCTCGCGGTCGAACAGATTCTGGGCATCGGACGCTAAGTCCGGCGATTACGGAGAAGTCTTGAAATGACCGCGCGCTGGTACATCGTCCACGCCTATTCGAACTTTGAAAAGAAGGTCGCAGAGGATATCGAGAACAAGGCCAAGCAGAAGGGCCTGTCCGCCGACATCCACCAGATCGTGGTGCCGACCGAGAAGGTCGTCGAGGTTCGCCGCGGCCGCAAGGTCGATGCCGAGCGCAAGTTCTTCCCGGGCTATGTGCTCCTGAAGGCCAATCTGACCGACGCCGTGTTTTCGCTGGTCAAGAACACGCCGAAGGTCACCGGCTTCCTGGGCGACTCCAAGCCGGTGCCGATCACCGAGGCGGAAGCCCAGCGCATCCTGAACCAGGTGCAGGAAGGCGTCGAGCGGCCCAAGCCTTCGGTCACGTTCGAGATCGGCGAGGCGATCCGCGTTTCGGATGGCCCCTTCGCGTCGTTCAACGGTTTCGTCCAGGAAGTGGACGAGGAGCGGGCGCGGCTCAAGGTGGAAGTTTCGATCTTCGGGCGCGCCGTGCCTGTCGATCTGGAATTCGGACAGGTCGAAAAGGGCTGATCCGAAATCCCTGTCGTCAAGCGCGGCGGGGAAGAGCGGCGCGGAGATCGCGCGGCTCTTAAGAACGGTGGGAGACGAATGCGGCTTTAGCCGGCCGCATGGATCGCACCACCAGACTGCAACCGCCGGCACTTTCCCATTCATGGGGCCGGCATAGACGAAGGCAGGAAAAGAGATGGCTAAGAAAATTGCAGGCCAGCTCAAGCTCCAGGTCAAAGCGGGATCGGCGACGCCGTCTCCCCCGATCGGCCCGGCGCTTGGTCAGCGTGGCATCAACATCATGGAATTCTGCAAGGCGTTCAACGCGCAGACCCAGGAAATGGAAAAGGGATCGCCGGTTCCGGTTGTCATCACCTACTATCAGGACAAGTCCTTCACTTTCGTCATGAAGACGGCGCCGGTGAGCTACTTCCTGAAGAAGGCGGCTAACCTGACGGCTGGTTCCAAGGAGCCGGGCAAGGTCAAGGCCGGTACGGTTTCGCGTGAAAAGGTCCGTGAGATCGCCACCGCGAAGATGAAGGATCTGAACGCAAACGACGTCGAAGCGGCCATGCGCATGGTCGAGGGCTCCGCCCGCTCGATGGGTCTGGAAGTGGTGGGCTAAGATCATGGCAAAGATTGCAAAGCGTGTATCGAAGACCCGCGAAGGCATCGATCCCAACAAGGCTTATGCCCTGGGTGACGCGCTGAAGCTGCTCAAGGACCGTTCCTCGGTCAAGTTCGACGAGACCATCGAAGTCGCCATGAACCTCGGCGTCGACCCGCGCCACGCCGACCAGATGGTCCGCGGCGTGGTCAACCTGCCGAACGGCACCGGCCGCTCGGTGCGCGTCGCTGTGTTTGCACGCGGCGACAAGGCTGACGAAGCTCGCGCCGCCGGCGCCGACATCGTCGGAGCCGAGGATCTGGTCGACATCGTCCAGAAGGGCACGATCGATTTCGATCGCTGCATCGCCACTCCGGACATGATGCCGCTCGTCGGCCGTCTGGGCAAAGTGCTCGGCCCGCGCGGCATGATGCCGAACCCGAAAGTCGGCACCGTCACCACTGACGTTGCTGCCGCCGTCAAGGCATCGAAGGGCGGCGCTGTCGAGTTCCGCGTCGAGAAAGCCGGCATCGTTCATGCCGGCGTCGGCAAGGTCTCGTTCGAGGTCACAGCTCTGGAAGAGAACATCCGCGCCTTCGCCGACGCGGTGACCAGGGCAAAGCCGGCTGGTGCCAAGGGCAACTACGTCAAGAAGGTGTCGGTCACCTCGACGATGGGCCCGGGCCTCAAGCTCGACGTCGCGACGCTCACAGCGTCCTGATACGAACATTTGGATCGGCCGCTAAGGACCTGATCCGCAAGTGAATTCCGGGCCTCCGACTTGTCGGCGGCCCGGTACCGGAAACCGAGTGGTTTCCGGACATCCTGTCCGAGATTGCAGGCGGCCCAGAAGCCTTAATTCGATTTGGGCCTGCATGAGACGGGTGAAGACCGGACAACGGAGCGATTGCTCCAATGAAAGGTTCGAACCGTGTTTGCCTTTTGTCTGCGCATCGCCGGCTTGACCGTCGATGTGGCGAAAGGGGGCAGGATCCTCGAGCGTCGTTCGGGAGATCCGTTACTGGATGGCCCGGCCGACAAAGGCAACCCGACGCCTGTCCCCGTTAATGGGGCAGGGGTCAACTGGAGATAGGCAGTGGACAGAGCGGAAAAACGCGAACTCGTCACGGGCCTGAACGGTGCGTTCTCGAACGCAGGTTCAGTGGTCGTGGCCCACTACGCCGGTATCACCGTCGCGCAAATGAACGACCTTCGGTCGAAAATGCGCGCCGCCGGTGGCACCGTCAAAGTCGCGAAGAACCGTCTCGCCAAAATCGCTCTTCAGGGCACGGACTCCGCATCGATCATCGAGCTGTTCAAGGGACAGACGCTGATTGCTTATTCGGAGGATCCGATTGCGGCGCCGAAGGTCGCGTCCGATTTCGCCAAGGGAAATGACAAGCTCGTCATTCTCGGCGGCGCAATGGGCACCACCTCGCTCAATGCCGACGGTGTGAAGGCACTCGCCACACTTCCGTCGCTCGATGAGCTGCGCGCCAGGCTGGTTGGCATGATCGCCACGCCGGCAACCCGGATCGCCCAGATCGTCAATGCGCCAGCGGCCTCGGTCGCGCGCGTCATCGGCGCTTACGCCCGGAAGGACGAGGCGGCATGAGGCCGTTCCTCGCTATCACAAACACACGTTCGAACCTTATGAAGGAATACAACAATGGCTGATCTCGCAAAGATCGTAGACGACCTTTCGAAGCTGACCGTCCTCGAGGCGGCCGAGCTGTCGAAGCTTCTGGAAGAAAAGTGGGGCGTTTCCGCCGCTGCTCCGGTGGCTGTTGCCGCCGCTGGCGGTGGTGCGGCCGCAGCTGCTCCGGTCGAGGAAAAGACGGAATTCGACGTCGTCCTCACCGAGGCAGGCGCTCAGAAGATCAACGTCATCAAGGAAGTCCGCGCCATCACCGGCCTTGGCCTCAAGGAAGCCAAGGATCTGGTCGAAGCGGCTCCGAAGCCGGTCAAGGAAGGCGTTTCCAAGGCCGACGCTGACAAGTTCAAGGCCCAGCTGGAAGCAGCCGGCGCCAAGGTCGACCTGAAGTAAGCGTAAAGCGGCGGACGGCCTCCCGCCGTGCGC
>NZ_JAMYMV010000137.1:0-7001 GCF_040318715.1 Mesorhizobium sp. M1050
TCGACGGCCTCACTCCAAGCGAGTATCTCAAAATCTGCCGAGACCGGATGACCCAGCCGTCTCATATGTACTGAGCGCGGACAGGTCTTTGACATATGCATGTCATTCTCCCAAAACTGGCGCCACTTTTGGGCGACATACACCATAACCTGAGAGCACTGATGACGCTGGACGACTATAACGACTTCTGCGCTTCATTGCCGTCGACGACCCATGTCGTCCAGTGGGGCGGTGCCCATGTCTGGAAGGTCGGAGCCAAGGTCTTTGCGATCGGCGGCTGGGGCCAGGGCGGCCAACTCTTCGTGACCTTCAAATGCTCCGATATCGCCTATGATGTGCTCAAGGAGCAGCCGGGTCTGCGGCCCGCGCCCTATCTTGCGTCGCGCGGCATGACATGGATCCAGCGTCAGACAAGCCACAGCATGGATGATAGTGCGCTGAAGGACTATCTGCGCGAGAGCCATCGTCTTGTCGCCCTGAAGCTGACCAAGCAGGCGCGCAAGGAATTGGGTCTTGCCGCAAGCTAGATAATATTCGCCGATGCGCCGGAAACCGCCATCTTCATGCCCGGTTCATATTGGAACCATATGGTGATTGACTGGTTTGCTGGCGAAGGGGTTCGCCTTACAGGGACACTGCCGGGCGGCGGCAATTACGGACCGGAGAGCTTCGCCACCATGCTGCGCACGATCTTCACCCTCTCGGCACTTGCCGGCGGGTTCTTGTCTGCCAATGCCGTCGCTGCCCCGACGCAGGACAGCGCACCACCGATTGTCCGGGCCATCAACGACGGTGCCATCCTGCTCGCACAGGACGGCAATCTGGACATCTACTACGACGCCAGGGGCAACCGCGTCATCGTCGACGCCGAAACCGGCAAGGTCATCGCCATTCAGCCGCCGAAGTCGCGACTCGATCGCCGCGCGCTGCGTCGCGAGACACGGTTGCGCGAACTGGGCCGCGTCCCCGATGACAATGATCGCTACTATCTCGACAATCCGGAAGATATGGCGCGGTTCCGCCGCAAGCAACTGGAAGAGGAAGGCCGAGTCATCCCGCCGCCGGCCGACGAATACGATCCTAACGGTGACAATTCCGTGGAAGTCTATCCGCCGGCACCGCAGGACGATGGCAGCTACGACAACAATTTTCCCGATGCACCCCAGCCGGCAGAGCCGCAAATCATAACGCGTCAGCCGCTGGACGAGGCCTCGATAGACCCTGGTCAGCCTGCGGCACCGACCGAACAGACCATGCCCGAGGATCAGGCGGCACTGCCGCCGAAGATCGGCGGCAAGACCATCGAGCCGTCGCTTTCGCTGGGAGCGCGCGAGGACGTCGCAGCGCTGCAGGTGCTGCTCGACCGGGGTGGCGCTTCGCCTGGCGTCATCGACGGGCGATTCGGTTCGAATGTCGACAAGGCACTCGCGGCCTACAACCAGATCACCGGAAGCAATCTGCGATCGACCGATGCTGTCGGCATCCAGTCAGCACTGGCGCAATCCGGCGGCGACGCTTTCGCCAACTACACGATCACGCCGGAGGATGCGGCCGGCCCGTATGTCGCCTCGATCCCGGAAGACTACAGCCAAAAGGCGCAGCTCGACCGCATGGGCTATACGTCTGTGACCGAAGCTCTGGCGGAGCGCTTCCACATGGACGAGAATTATCTCAAGGCGCTCAACCCGGACGTCAACTTCAATCGCCCCGGCACGATCATCAAAGTCGCCAATTTCGGCAGGCTTGTCTCGACGCCGGTGGCCCGCATCGTCGCCGACAAGGACAAGAAAGAGGTTTTCGCCTATGATGCCGGCGGCAAGCTGGTGGCAGCCTATCCCGCCACCATTGGCTCGTCGGATACGCCGTCACCGTCCGGCACGCATGCGGTATCGCGTGTCGCGCTCGATCCGAACTACACCTACAACCCCAGCATCAATTTCAAGCAGGGTCAAAACAACAAGATCCTGACCATTCCGCCAGGCCCGAACGGTCCCGTCGGCTCGGTTTGGATCGCGCTGGACAAGCCGACCTACGGCATTCATGGCACACCCGACCCCTCGAAGATCGGCAAGACTGAAAGCCATGGCTGCGTGCGCCTGACCAACTGGGATGCGCGTGAGCTGGCCAAACTGGTTTCGCCGGGTGTGACGGTTGAGTTTGTCGGCGGGCCTTCAGCCGATGATTTTGCGCAGCAGTGAACTCCGAAGTGCGGCGGCATAGATCAGCTGCACGACCAGGATGAAGCCGATGCCGAGCAAGGCATTGACGAATGACAATGCGGCGCCGATCGCCCACAGGATTTGCGCCTTGACGATGCGCAGATAGACCGTGCGTTTCGTTTCCGCGTCGACACCCTCTGCCAGGAACCCGTTCTTCTCCGCATAGCGCCAGCTCGCGAACAGGGTGACGCCGAGCATCAGCAGATTGAGCCAGTAGACCAGCACGGCGATTCTGAACTCGAGGAAGTCAGCCAGAAGGTCGGTCGAGAACGGCAACAAGGCGATGAAGGCGAGAAAGCAGAGGTTCAACGTCGCAAGCCGTCGGTCGGATCTGGCGATCAGGCCATGCTGTGCCTGCTGGCCGAACCAGAAGATGGTCAGCGTCAGGAAACTCAAGGCGTAGGTCAGGAAGCGTGGCGCCAGTGCTACCATCGCGGCAAGCAGTTCGCCTTCTGAATGGATCGCCTCGTGCGCCGGCACCCTGATTTCGAGGACAATCAAGGTGAGTGCGATGGCGAACACCCCGTCGGTGATGCCGACGATACGGCCACGTCCCTCCGCCGATGCTTCAAGTGGCCGCTTCATCGATTTCTCCCCGTTGCAATTTGCAGGAAACCTAACATGGCTGCCGCCGTTTGCGTCAGAGCAGGCGCAATCCCGGCAATGTGGCTGGTTTCAACGACAGCAAGCCGCTGGCCGGTTGTTGCCATTACACCCGAAGTCTAAGCAAGGTTCCATGCATTCACCAAGTGCCGCCGCCGCCGTCCCCCTGACCAGTCCGGTCACGAATGGAACCTTCTGCCCGCAAGCGCAGCGGCGATTTGTGCTGATCGCGGCAATCCTGGCCTCGGCGCTCGGCTTCATCGACGGTTCGATCCTTGCCATCGCCATGCCGGCGATCCGCGTCAACCTCGGCGCCAGCCTGGCGCAAGCGCAGTGGATTTCTAATGCCTATGCGTTGACGCTGTCGGCGCTGATCCTTGCCGGGGGTGCCGCCGGTGACCGATTCGGGCTGCGCCGCGCCTTCGTGGCGGGCATTGCGCTGTTCATTGCCGCTTCGCTTGCCTGTGCGCTGGCGCCGAATGCAATTGTGCTGATCGCATTTCGCGCCGTGCAGGGCATTGGTGCGGCGATCATGGTGCCGGGCAGCCTCGCCATCATTGCCAAGGCCTACCCGAAAAAGGAACGCGGCCGCGCCATCGGCGTCTGGGCAGCGGCCTCGGCACTGACCACGGCACTTGGCCCGGTTTTCGGCGGCTTCGTGCTGTCGGCTTTCGGCGACGGCATCTGGCGGGCGATCTTCGCCATCAACCTGCCGCTCGGCTTGATCTCGATCTATCTTCTGCTGGCCAAGGTTCCAGCCGATATGCCGACGGAGAAGCGCAGCCTGGACCTCGCCGGCGCCGCGCTCGCGACATTGGCGTTCGGCGCGCTCGCCTATGGGCTGACCTCGATGAGCGCCAGCGACGAGAGCCACATGTCGGGGCCGAGCATTGCCGCCGGCGCCGGACTGCTTGTCGTTTTCATCTTTTTCGAACTTCGACAGCGCGAGCCGATGATCGATCTGTCGCTGTTTCGCGTCGGCGCCTTCGCCGGCGCCAATATGGCGACGTTTTTCCTCTATTTCGCGCTGTCGGCCAATCTTTTCTATCTGCCGATGTTGCTGATCGCCGGCTGGGGCCTGAGTACGGCCGAGGTCGGCTTCATTTTCTTGCCGCTGTCGGCATTGATCGCAATCCTGTCGGGACCGGTCGGCCAGCTGTCGGACCGGATCGGCCCGCGGTTTCCGATCGCCTGCGGCAGCCTCGTCGTGGCTTTCGCCTTCGCCGGACTTGCCTTGCTCGCCCATGCCGGCATCCACAATTTCTGGACGGGGACATTTCCGCTGATGGCGCTGATGGGGCTCGGCATGGCGCTGGTCGTATCGCCATTGTCGACAGCGACCATGACGGCGGTTGAAGACAAGGATACGGGTGCGGCCTCCGGCATCAACAATGCCGTCTCGCGCATCGGCGGTCTGATCGCGGTGGCGGCGATGGGCTCGCTTGCCGCTTGGGTCTACGCGCACGCGCTGGATGGCAATGCAACGCCCGGCGTGCCTGGCTTTGGCGAGCCGGCGACGGTTGGCCTTGCGCCCGCCGTCGATGCGGCAAGGCTCGCCGCGAGCGACGCCGCGTTTGCCGCCGTCTCTGCGGTGACGGCGCTGCTTTGCCTGCTTTCGGCCGTCATCGCCTGGACGACCATTTCCGGGCAACCGCTGCCATGGCCGCGGGGTGAGGAAAATCCGCAAGGCTGAGAAATTCAGCAAGGTTGGACAGACGGATCAACCGTCGATCTTGGCACTCGCAACCTTCAGCGAATCACTGTCTTCCTGCTTCAGCAGATCGTCGATGCGTTCGCGCTCGCGCTTGAAGGCGACGAGGTCATCGCCCTTCAGCACCTTGCCTACCGGCAGCCGGACGCGCATCGAATCGACTTTGGTGCCGTTGACGATCAGCTCGTAGTGGAGGTGCGGACCGGTGGAGAGACCGGTCTGGCCGAGATAACCAATGATCTGGCCCTGGCGCACGCGCACGCCTGGTTCGATGCCTTTGGCAAAGGCGCTCTGGTGATTATATGACGTCTCGTAGCCGTTGGCATGGCGCAGGATGATCTGCTTGCCATAGCCGCCGGCCCAGCCCGCCTTCTCGACGACACCATTGCCAGCGGCGATGATCGGCGATCCGATGGGAGCGGCCCAATCGGTGCCGGTGTGCATGCGGACATAGCCGAGGATCGGATGTTTGCGGGCACCAAACCCGGAGGTAAATCTGCCGTTGGGCAGCGGGTTGCGCAGCAGGAACTGCTCGGCGCTCGAGCCGTTCTCGTCGAAATAGTCGGTGCTGCCGTCCTGCATCTGGAAACGGTAGAAGTTGCGCGTCTGGCCGCCGAACGTCGCCGAGACATAGAGAAGCTCGGAGCTGTCCGAGGTCTGGTCGTCGCCATCGGGCTGCGAAAACAGCACTTCGATGCGGTCGGCGGGGTTGAGCCGGGACTGGAAGTCAACGCCAGACGCCAGCAGCTTGATCAGCTGCTTGGTCATCGCCTTGGACATGCCGTAGGAATAGGCGGTGCGGTAGATGCCGTCATAAATGTTGGGCAAGTTGCCGCGCACCACCACCGGAGCCGACGAATCATCGAAGGCCGTCAGCAATTCGGGATTCGGATCGGGTTCCTGCGCCGGCACATACTGGCCGCGATCGTCGAGCGCGATGGTGACGATGTGCTGTGTCCTGTCGTAGACGCTGGTGCGCACGACCTTGGCGGCATCGCCGCGAACCTCAAGCCCGACACGCAGCACGGTTCCGGCCTTGAGCGCTGTCGCGTTCAACAGCTTGGCGATGGCTTCGGCCATGCCGGTGGCGTCTTCACCCGTGTAGCCCGAATCAGCAAAAGCCTCAGTGACGTCGAGATCCTTGGTGAAGGGGATGATCTCCTCGGCGAAAGCCGGCGCCTGGTCGTCGGCGGCGGCGCGCGGCGCAACCGAGACGTTTTCCGGCACGATCTTGACGTCGTAGGAGCCTGCCATGCTCTCGGCAAAGGCTTCGCCGAACCGCTGCGGGTCGACATAGTGAAGTGAAGCGACCTGCACGGCGCCGTCGCTGAGGTCGGTGCCGGCTTCGCGCACCACCTTTTCCACCTCGTCGGCGGACAGGTCGCTCTTTTCGTCGAAGGAAGCCGTCTCGATCGGGAAATCGACGGTCTTCAGGCTCATCTCGCTTTCGACCTTGGCGCCGTAGATCTGACCAGAGGCGGCCGAGGCTGTCGCGGGCTGAGCACTGTCGTCGCTGTCGTCGCCGAACACCTGCATCGGATCGAAGGGCGGGTAGGCGCGGCTGGTGGTGTGGCCCGCGCCAAGCGCCATCTTGATCTGCACGAAAGGCATGGTGTGGATGACGTCGCGGTCGCCGACCTTGGTCACCATCGACACTTCCATGCGGCGACGGTCCTTGGCCTTGGCGATCTGACGCGGCGCCACCAGCCTTGTCGTCTTGGCGACTTCGCCGGAATCGCCGTTACCGGCAAGATTGATCAACTCGGCGATCTCGGGCGGGGTGGCCAGTTGCTGGCGGCCGTCAAGGGCGGCGAACAGCGCGACGCCCATCAGTACGCTTGAGGTCACGCCGGTGAGAAAGGTTCCCGACAGCCAGCGTGCAGAAACCTCGCGCCGATCGGGCGGGCCGCTGCGGCCGTCCGCGATAAGCGGCGGCTCATTGCCGAGTTCGGCTATGACATCTTCCGTGTCTGGCATCCAGAAAGGCTGCTTCTTCCCCGGGCGGAACGGCTTGTCGCTTTTGTTGTGGCCGTGACATTTGCCTGTCATGGCAGGTGAAGTCAACGAAGCGCCAGGCTCCGACCGAATTCCCCCCAAGCACTTCTCTTATAGAGCGCTCTATCGGAAGGGGCGGTGTACCTTCCCTGCAAGGCTCGCCGCGCGCTCCTCTATGAGGCCCTCAAAAGAGGCACCGCTCCATCGCGCGGCGCCGCTTTCGTCGGGTTTGGTGTCGAACGGCAATGCGGCGGCAATAGGGCTCTTTCGTGGGTGTCCAACCCGTACGGTCCACGTTCCCTTGGGGCAGTCGGCTACCAACAGACCGGGCCCGAGATTTCTGTCGCAAAAAGTTCAAAAACTTTGAGATCGCTGTTGACAGTTCTCGTTGGTGGCGACTATATACGCCTCACGAACGAGGGCGGCTCGCCGCTGGCGACGAAGAAGTTTGCTTCTAAGCCTGCCCTTAGCGA
>NZ_JAMYMV010000138.1:0-6992 GCF_040318715.1 Mesorhizobium sp. M1050
TCCCGCTCAGCCACAAACGACTCAAGGCACGATGGGCCGATCAAAACCTGCTTAGCCTCTTTACTCATATGCGATAGCCCTGCCCACAAGGGGGAGGGTGAGGAAGCGCGTATACGCCAGTGGGTCAGCGCCTTACGACGATGCAGAAAAGCTGGGCTCCCCACCTCCCCCTTGTGGGCAGGTCGGACCGAAGGTCCGGGTGGGGGTGCTGGCGCAAATCTTGAAGAACCTGGTTCCTCGTCCCTGTTTTGCGAGAATTGAAGCCGTCGCTTGCCCCCGCGCTACTCCTTGGCGCGATAGGCGTCCGGCACGGTGAACACTTCGTCGGCCCGGCCATAGCCGCCGTCGGCGACCTCCTCCACCAGCACCATCGTGTAGGGGCGAACGCCCTCGCCGAAAATGTCGACGAACATCTGGGTGGTTCGATGGATGAGGTCTTCCTTCTGCGCCTTGGAAAGGGCCGCTTGCGGCATCTTGAAGTTGGCGAATGGCATGATCGTTTTCCTTGGTCTTTCGAGGGTGGATTCAAGCTGTTGGATAGAGCCAAGCCGGCTGATTGCCGCCTCAGATCACGCCGCCATTGGCGCGGATGATTTGCCCGTTGACCCAGCCGCTGTCCGGCCCGGCCAGGAACGAGACCAGCCCGGCAATGTCGTCGGGCTGGCCAAGCCGGCCGAGCGGGATCATCTTGCCGATGACCTCTATCTGCGCCTCGCTCTTGCCGTCCGTGAACAGGGCGGTTTCGATCGGTCCGGGCGCCACCGCGTTGACCGTGACACGACGCGCGCCGAGTTCCTTGGCCAGGATGTGGGTCATTGCCTCGACGCCCGCCTTGGTGGCGGCGTAGACGCCGTAGGCCGGCTGGTAGAGGCCGACGACGCTGCTTGAGAAATTGACGATGCGGCCGCCGTCGCGAAGCCGGCGCGCGCCTTCCCGCATGCCGCGAAACACGCCGCCGAGATTGATCGCGATCTGCGTGTCGAACGAAGCATCGTCGGTCTGCGCGATCGGCGACGTCTTCATGATGCCGGCATTGTTGACGAGGATGTCGATGCCGCCGAACGCCTTCTCGCCGGCGTCGAACAGCGCTGCGATGCCGTTCGGATCGGCGATATCGGCCCGCACGGCGATCGCTTTGCCGCCGCCGGCCTCGATGGTGTGGACAAGCTCTTCAGCCTCCGCGCGGCCGCGTGAATAGTTGACGACGACGGCGACGCCGTCGCGGGCGAGCCGCTGTGCGATCGCGGCACCGATGCCCTTGGAGGCGCCGGTCACGATCGCCGTTCTGGGTTGATCAGATGTCATGGAAGTGTCTCCGCGTTGTTGGTGACACAGACATAGGCCACGCCAACTTCCGGATAATCACCCGCCTATTGACATCACTATTCGGAAACTGCGAACAAAAGCCATGGATCGGCTGGACACGATGCGGCTCTTCATTCGCGTTCTGGAGCGGCGCAGCTTCACCGCTGCCGCGGCCGATCTCGGCCTGCCGCGTTCGACCGCGACGGAAGCGATCAGGCGGCTGGAAGAGCATCTCGGCGCGCGCCTGCTGGAGCGAACGACGCGGCAGGTGAACGCCACGCAGGATGGCGAAGCCTATTACCGGCGCTGCCTGTCGATCCTGGGCGAGATCGAGGATGCCGAGGCCGCCTTCCGCAATGCCGAGCCCTACGGGCTGCTGCGCATCGACGCCAGCACGCTGCTCACCCGCACATTCCTGTTGCCGCGCCTGCCGGAGTTCCTTGCCCGCTATGTCAGGATCGACCTGCAGATCGGCCAGAGCGACCGGCTGGTCGATCTCGTGCGCGAGGGGGTGGATTGCGTGATCCGCGTCGGCGAGCCGCCAGACAGCGGCATGATCATGCGGCGCCTGGCTGTCATACGCGAGATCACCTGCGCCAGTCCCGCCTATCTCGAACGCCACGGCACGCCCGCCTCCCCCAATGCGCTCGACGGTCACCAGGCGGTGGGCTTCGTCTCGTCGCGCACCGGAGAGACCCTTCCGTTCGAATTCACCGTCGGCGGCAAGACCCTTGAGGTTCGGCTGCCGGGCCGCGTGGCAGCCAACAATTCCGACACCGCCGCCGATCTGGCTCGGCTTGGCCTCGGCCTCATCCAGGCGCCGCGCTATCGCTTCGAGAAGGATCTCGCCGACGGAACGCTCGTCGAGGTGTTGGCCGACTACCCGCCTTCGCCGACACCGCTGTCGGCGCTTTACCCGCAGAACAGGCAACTCTCGCCACGCCTTCGCGTCTTCCTCGACTGGGCCTCGCGCATCTTCGCCGAGGCGGATCTGTAGGGTAAGATCAAAGGGTTGGCGTTGCCGAGCGTCTTCTCATTCCCTGAAGGCGCGGCTGATCTGGTCCTGCAGCGGCTTGACGAGGTAGGAGATCACGGTCCGGTCCGCAGTCTTGATGAAGGATTCGACCGGCATCCCCGGGACGAGCTTGACCTCGCCGAGCCGCGCGACTTCGGAGCTCGTGGTCGCGATGCGAACGGTGTAGTAGCTGATGCCGCTGCGCTGGTCGGTGGTCGTATCCGGCGAGGTCCGTTCGACCGTGCCGTTGATTTGCGGCGTGGTGCGCTGGTTGAAGGCCGAGAAGCGCAGCGCCGCCGGCTGGCCGACCCAGAGCTGGTCGATGTCGCTCGGCGCTATCTTGGCCTCGACGGTCAGGCTGTCGCTGTCGGGCACGATCTGCATGATCGTCTGCCCAGGGGTAATGACGCCGCCGATCGTATGGGCGATGGACTGCTGCACGACGCCGTCCTGCGGCGCGCGGATGTCGATGCGCCTAAGCTGGTCCTCGGCGGCGATCTTGCGCTCCGTCAGTTCGCCGACCTTGCCGTCAATCTCGCGCAAATCCTTGTTGACGTCGGTGCTGAGTTCGAGATCGATCTGGATGATTTGCAGATTGATCTCGGCGATCTTGCCCTGGGCTTGCGCCAGGGCGGCCGTCAATTGGCCGCGCTCGCCGTCGAGCCGCGCCGACTCGCGCTCCATGGCGGTCAGGCGATCGATCGAAATCAGCCGCTTTTTCCACAGCGCGCGTATGCTGGCCAGTTCCTCCTCGACGAGCGCGATTTCTTGCGATTTGGCATCCGCCTGGGCGGTGTCCCCGCCAATCTCCTTCTGCAACTGCAGGACCCGCTCCTGCAGCTGGCTCTTCTGACCGGAACGGGCCGCCCGCCGCGTCTCGAAGACCTGTTCCTCACCAGCAATGATCTCGGCGATTACCGGATCATTGCCGCGATTGAGAAGATCCTGCGGAAAGGCGATGGCGTCGGCGCCCTGGCGTTCGGCTTCGAGGCGCGCCTCGCGCGCCGACAACTGATCAAGCGCCTTGGTGACGACGGCGAGATTGGCCGCCGGCATGGTGGGATCGAGGCGCACAAGCAGCGCGCCGCGCTTGACGCGGTCGCCGTCATGCGCGGCGATCTCGCCAACGATGCCGCCTGTCGAATGCTGCACGTCCTTGATGTGGGAATCGACGACAAGAACCCCCGACGCGATGACCGCTCCCGAAATCCGCGTCAGCGAAGCCCAACCGCCGACGCCGCCGACTAGCAGCGCGACCGCGATGAGGCCAAAACGCATGTAGCGCCGAATGGAGTGCTGGGAGGGGCTGAGCATCGTTCCTCCTCTCACTCGCCTGCCGCCGCCGCGCCAAGCGGCGGCGCCGGCTCTTCAGTGGCGAGCCTGAGCCTCGGCACGGCGGCCACCGCGGGTTGCGGCCGTGGAAACAGCTTGGCCAAAACCTCGTCCTTGAGGCCGAACGCCTGGACGCGGCCCTGATTCATGGCAAGGATGAAATCGACCGTCCCGAGCGCGCTTGGCCGATGCGCCACGAGCGCGACGATGCCGCCGCGTTGACGCACCGAAACGATCGCCTGGAACAGTGCCTGTTCGCCTTCGGCGTCGAGGTTGGAATTGGGTTCGTCGAGCACCACCAGGAACGGATCGCGATAGAGCGCGCGCGCCACCGCGCTGCGCGGGCGCAGGCCGGCCGAAACGGCCACGCCGAGTTCGCCGATCTGCGTCTCGTAGCCGTCGCGGAAACCGACGATGAGATCATGCGCGCCGGCCGTCTTGGCGGCGGCAATGACCAATGCGGGATCGGCGTCGGGCTCGAAACGGGCGATGTTTTCGGCGACCGTGCCGGCAAACAGCTCGACGTCCTGCGGCAGATAACCGACAAAGCGGCCGCGATCCTCCGGCGACCACTGGTCGAGGTCGGCGCCGTCGAGCCGGACCCTGCCGGCGGCGGGCAGCCAGGCGCCGACAAGCGCCCTGACCAGCGTCGACTTGCCCGAACCGCTCTGGCCGATGATGCCGACGGCGTGTCCCGCTTCAAGCGCAAAGCTGACGTCCTGCACTAGGAGCCGCTGCGTTCCGGGCGCCGCCACGCTGACACCCTGCATGAAAATGTGGCGGCTCGGCGCCGGCATCGCCATCGGCTCGGCATCGGCGGGTACCGCCGTGAGAACCTTGGTCAGGCGCTGCCAGCCTTGCCGGGCGGTCAGGAAACCCTTCCAGTTGGCTATAACCAGATCGACGGGGGCCAGCGCGCGGCCACTCAGGATCGACGCGGTGATGATGATGCCTGCGGTCGCCTGCTGCTCGATCACCAGCCAGGCACCGACGCCGAGCATCGCCGATTGCAGCAGCATGCGCAGCACCTTGGACACGGCGCCGAAGCCGCCGGCGATATCGCTGACGCTGCGCTGCTCGGCGAGATAGTCACGGTTGGCCTCTTCCCATCGCCTGGCCATCCTGCCGCCCATGCCAAGAGCCGCGATGACTTCGGCGTTGCGGTTGCCGGTCGTGGTCAGGCCGTTGCGGACGATGCCGGCCTGGGTGCCGGAGGTGACCGGCTTGCGCGTCAGCCGCTCGGCATAGACGGTCAACAGCACCAGCACGATCGCCCCGACCAGGGCGGTCAGGCCAAGAAGCACATGGAACATGAAGATGATGGCCAGATAGAGCGGCAGCCACGGCAGGTCGAACAGTGCGGTCGGGCCGGTGCCCGACAGGAAGGCGCGCACGCTGTCGAGGTCGCGCACCGGCTGCATGCTGTCGCCGTTGCGCCCGACCTTGAGCGGCAGCTTGAGGACGCTGGAATAGACACGGGCGCCAAGCGCCTCGTCGAGAGCCCCGCCGATGCGCACCAGGATGCGGCCGCGGATGAAATCGAGCACGCCCTGGCCGGCATAAAGAATGGCGACGAGCAAGCTGAGGCCGATGAGCGTCGGCACGCTGCGGCTCGGCAGCACGCGATCGTAGACCTCGAGCAGGTAGAGCGAGCCGGCGAGCATCAGCACGTTGAGGACGCCGCTGAACAGGGCGATGGCGATGAACGCCGAGCGGCAGGACTTGATCGCCGCCGCGAGTTCGGAAATCTGCTGCCGGGTCTTGGGACTGCCAGTTCGCCGTCCGGTCGCCGCGACGCCAGGGGCGATACCTGGGCCGGTTTCGGCCTTATCGGGACCGCGTGCACGAAACAACAGAAGAGCGCCCAAACCCGCCAACGCCAGGCAGACCAGCCAGACACCCGGCGAGACCGGCAGCACGCCGCTGAGCCCGAGAAGAAGCGCGCAGGCGATCAAGACCAGGCCCAAGGACCTAGTCCTAGCCTGCGGCAAGCTGAAGATAGAGGAGCCCCTTCCCATGCTAATTCACCTGGCGCGCCGCGGCAGGGCATCTGGCCGGAAGGCCAGAAGCCTGCCTCAGGCGATGCCCGTCAGGCCTCCAACTTCATGCAGCGTGAGCCAGAATTGATCGAGCGTGTTGAGGTGATCGTGGACGATGTGAGTTCCATCGAACCAAGCTACGTGGTCGGTATCACCCGGCCCGGATGTCACCAGTTGATCCTGGTTGAACCACATCAACGCGTTCTTCAGGCCCTCGCCGTCTGCCTCCTTGCCGCCGTTCCAGTCGGTGATGCCGGTGCTCGCGTCGGTGACATCGACATACTTGGTCCAGGCAATCGAACTCGTCTTGACGGCACTGCCCGCCAGAGCAGTGCCGGCGCCGTTCTGATCGACGATGCCGTTGCTACCACCGATAGAGTCAACACTGAAACCGAGCCCCGCCCAGGCGCCCTCGCCCTTCAGCCACATCACCGCCTCGTCGATCAGGTCGTTGGGCTGACCGACATGGTTGTCGATGTTGAGCTGGGCGGCGATCGCCTGCTGCAACATGATGACGCGCGCATCGCCACCGGTCGAGCTCGATTCGATTGCCTTGGCTAGGTTGATCGAAATCAGGAGGTCGTGAGCGTCGTTGGCAATGCCGTCGCCGTTGCTGTCGCCGAGCAGCAAATTGCCGTCGGCGCGCGGATTGATGTCGAGGCTGGACAGGACACCACTGTTGAAGGCGCTCTTGGTGGGATTGCCTTCGTTGTTGGCGACATTGTCCCAGGCATCGGTATGGCTGCCCCAGAAGCCCTGGGTCAGCGCCTTGTTCGAGAAGCCCTCGTAGTCGCTGCTGTCGAGGCCGGTCGGCGTGAGTGAATGTCCGGCCGTGTCGACATAGGGATCGGTGGTGGCCGTGGCATTGTTGACGTAGCCGCCGAGTTGAGCGGTTCCCGTCGCCTTGTAATGCCAGATCTCGCCGATATCGAACACACCGTCCAGGTCAGTATCGCCACTGTTGTGGGTGCCGTTGAGGATCGCATTCGGATGGAAATCGTCGCCGGCGCCGGGAGTGCCGTTGTCGTCGGTAACGACGACATGGGTGAGCGCGACATTGCCGTCGTTTTTGACATCGTAGGTCCAGGTCACCGGCTGGCCCTGGAAGATGTTGAGGCCGTGGTCGACGCCATTGGTCTTCTTGTCGAGTGTAATATGCGGATTGGCGCCGAAATAGCTGGAGCCGTCGGTGTCGTCGGGATTGGCGCTATGGCCGGCGGTATCGGTGAACGATCCGGTGGCCGTGCCGATATTGCTGTAAGCGCCGATGCCGGCCACGCCGGTGCCGGTGAAAGTCCAAG
>NZ_JAMYMV010000139.1:0-6905 GCF_040318715.1 Mesorhizobium sp. M1050
TTGATTCCGCTGCCGACGAAGCGCAGCCCCCAATGAAAACCCCCGATCACATAATCGTCCGCAGCGGCATCGACGCGCAGGTCTTCGCGGCGATGCTTGGCGGCAAGGGTGCCTAGGTGCTCGTGCTGGATCGCAATGACTGCATTGGCGGCTGCATACGCACAGAGGAGATCACCGCGCCCGGCTTCATCCATGATGTGATGGCGACGACCTTCGTGCTGTTCATCACCTCGCCGGCCTTTGCGGCACTGGGCGCCGATCTTGCCCGGCACGGGCTGGAATTCTGCCATACCGGCACGCCGACGGGCGTGCTGCGGCCGGACGGCAGCCATGCCGTGCTTAGCACCGACCGCGCCGCCAATGTCGCCGCCCTCAATGCGATCGCGGCAGGCGACGGCGACCGGCACGCGGAGGATGTCGGCGGCATCGAGCGCAATGCCGGCCTGCTGTTCGGCCTGCTTGGCGGCAGCCTGTGGTCCTATCCGACCGCCAAGCTGCTGGCCGGCGATGCCTGGCGGCGTGGCCCACGCGGCCTTGCCGCCTTTCTAGGCGAGGCGCTTGTGCCGGCACGGAGCTGGCTTGAAAGCACCTACAAGTCCGATACCATCCACGCACTGTGGGCGCCCTGGGTTTTGCATGCCGGTCTTGGACCGGAGGACGCGTTCTCCGGCCAGATCGCCAAGGTCATTGCCTTCGCGCTGGAAGCGGCCGGAGCGCCGATCGTCAAGGGCGGGGCGAAGAACCTGCTGTCGGCCTTCGAGGCGCTCATTGCCGAACGCGGCGGCGTCATCTCCACCGAAGCGGACGTTGACTCCATCATCCTGGCCGGGGGCCGCGCCACCGGTGTGCGGCTGGCCTCGGGCGAAACCGTCCATTCCAAGAAGAGCGTCATCTGCTCGGTCACGCCGACGCAGCTTTATGGCCGGCTGCTCGGCGCGGATGCGCCCAAAGCCGATGTCGAGGCGACGCAGAAATACCGCTACGGCAAAGGCAATTTCCAGATCCACTACGCCCTGAGCAAGCCGCCGGCATGGCGCGGCGAAGGCCTGGACAAGGTCGCCCTGCTGCACCTGACGCCGGGACTGGATGGCGTGTCGAAAGCCTGCAATGAGGCGGCGCGCGGCGTGCTGCCGGAGGTGCCGACCATCTGTGTCGGCCAGCCGCACGCGCTCGATCCGTCGCGCTGCCCGGAGGGCAAGGCGATCCTGTGGCTCCAGCTGCCCGAGGCGCCCCGCCACATCAAAGGCGATGCGGCAGGCAAGCTGCAGGCACCGGCTGATGGGCAATGGACCGACTTGCTGCGCGAAGCCTATGCCGACCGTGCAGAAGCGATCCTTGCCAGCCACATCGACGGCTTTAGGGACAGCGTCATCGCGCGCCGCGCCTATTCGCCCGCTGACCTCGAAGCGATGAACATCAATCTGGTCGGCGGCGACCCCTATGGCGGCTCCTCGACCATCGACCAGTCGTTCCTGTGGCGGCCGTTCAAGACTAGCCGCAACCATCAGACCGGCATCAAGAACCTCTACCATATCGGCGCCTCGACCCATCCGGGTGCGGGCCTTGGTGGCGGCTCCGGTTTTCTCCTGGCGGGGAGGCTGTGATGGAAGAGAAGGTTGCGCAAAAGCGCCAGCGCATCTCGACCCTTGGGCAGATCGGCCTGCAGCAATTCGCGCCCTATCTGATGAACCGCATCATGGGCCGCTACAATGCCACCCTGCGCGACGATTTCCGCAAGCAGGGGCTAACCATTCCGCAGGTCCGCACGCTGGCCGTGCTGTCGGTCACCGACGGCATCACCGTCAACGACCTCTCGGTCTATACCGTCATCGAGCAGTCGACTTTGAGCCGGACGCTCGACTCGCTGGAGGGCCAGGGCCTTGTGCGGCGCGAGCAGGGCGTCACCGACAGCCGCATCCGCCATGTGTTCCTGACCGATGAGGGCCGCGCCGAGTTCACCCGCGCCTGGCCGGCTATGCATGACGCTTTCGAGGCGATGTTCGACGATATCGACGACGCCGAATATTCCGCACTCATCGCGACGCTTTTGAAGATGCTGAAGAACATTCGCAAGCACGACATCTAGCATGATCCCGAAAAGTGGCCCCGGTTTTCGGAAGAGGTCATGCTCAAACAGATAGACCTACGCGCCGCCAGCCTCGAGCGGTAACGGAAGGAGAAAAAAATGGCCGAACGGTCTTTTGCCAAGGAAGTCGAAAAGCTTCGGCTCGGCGCCGGCGAGGAATTTGCCGGCGAAGGCATCCTCGCCATCACCAAGGCGCTGCTGCAATGCGGCGTCGGCTATGTCGGCGGCTACCAGGGCGCGCCGATCAGTCACCTGATGGACGTGCTGGCCGACGCACAGGACATTCTGGGCGAGCTCGGCGTGCATTTCGAGGCCAGCGCTTCGGAAGCCACAGCCACCGCCATGCTGGCCGCCTCGGTGCACTACCCGATCCGTGGTGCGGCGACCTTCAAGTCGACCGTCGGCACCAATGTCGCCTCCGATGCGCTCGCCAATCTCGCGTCCGGCGGTGTCACTGGCGGCGCACTGATCATCGTTGGCGAGGATTACGGCGAGGGCTCCTCGATTATGCAGGAACGCAGCCATGCCTTCGCCATGAAAAGCCAGGTCTGGCTGCTCGACCCGCGCCCCAATCTGCCGTCGATCGTCAAGGCGGTGGAGGACGGCTTCGAGCTGTCCGAGGTCTCCAACACGCCGGTCATGCTGCAGGTTCGCATCCGCTGCTGCCATGTCCACGGCCATTTCATCGCCAAGGACAACAAGCGGCCGCCGATGACGGTCGCCGATGCGCTTGATGCACCACGCCGCGACACCGGCCGCATCGTGCTGCCGCCCGCATCCTTCCTGCATGAGAAAGAAAAGGTGCAGAAACGTTGGCCGGCGGCGGTCGAGTTCATCCGCAAGAACAAGATCAATGAATTCTTCGGCTCGGATCATGGTTCGGTCGGCATCGTCATGCAGGGCGGCATGTACAATTCGGTCATCCGCGCCTTGCAGCGTCTCGGCCTTGCCGACATTTATGGCGACACCGATGTGCCGCTCTACGTGCTCAACGCCGTCTATCCGCTGATCGATGACGAATTCCTGTCTTTCTGCGAAGGCAAGCAATCCGTACTCGTCGTCGAGGAGGGCCAGCCCAACTACATCGAGCAAGCCTTCGCCGCGAAGCTGCACAAGGCCGGCCGCGGCACCAGGCTGGTCGGCAAGGAGCATCTGCCGATGGCCGGCGAATATACCGGCCAGGTCATGCTCGACGGCATCGGCGCCTTCCTGCGTGCCGAGGCGCCGCATCTGCTGCCTGGCGAAGTGCGTGCCCCAAACAAGGTCGGCGACGGCGTCGACACCGCCGATTTGATCAACGTCGTTCCAGGACGACCGCCCGGTTTTTGCATCGGCTGCCCGGAGCGGCCGATCTTTGCCGCGACAAAATTGGTCGAACAGGAGCTCGGCAAGCACCACATCGCCTCCGACATCGGCTGCCATCTGTTCTCGATCATGCCGCCTTTCGAGCTCGGCGCCACCACCATGGGCTACGGGTTGGGGCCGGCTTCCGCCTCGGCGTTCAATTCGCCCGACGCCAAGCGCCGCTCGATCTCCTTCGTCGGCGATGGCGGCTTCTGGCACAACGGCCTGACCTCCTCGATCGGCAATGCGGTGTTCAACAAGAACGATGGCGTCATCGTCATCGTCGATAATTTCTACTCGGCCGCGACTGGCGGGCAGGACATCCTGTCATCCCGCGCCGGCAACAAGACCAAGTCGACGAAGCATCCGATCACCGAGGCGGTGAAGGGCATGGGCGTCAAATGGCTGCGCCATGTCGACCGCACCTATGACGTGACCAAGATGCAGGACACGTTGCGTGAGGCGCTGACCACCGAGGAGAAGGGGCCGAAGGTCATCGTCGCCTCGTCCGAATGCATGCTCAACCGCCAGCGCCGCGAAAAGCCGCTGGTCGACAAGGCGATCAAGGGGGGGACGCGCGTCGTCAAACCGAAGTTCGGCGTCGACGAGGACATCTGCACCGGCGACCATGCCTGCATGCGGCTGTCGGGCTGTCCGTCGCTGTCGGTCAAGTCGCTCGACGATCCGCTGCGCGACGATCCGGTGGCGCATATCGACCAGAGCTGCGTCGGCTGCGGCAATTGCGGCGAGGTCGCCGATGCGGCGGTGCTGTGCCCATCCTTCTACCGCGCCGATGTCGTGCACAATCCGAGCCGTTGGGACCGCACCCTCGAAGCCGCGCGCCGCGCCACCATCACCCTTTTGCAGCACCGGCGCGAAAGCCGGCGCCTGACCTTCGCCGATGCTTGACGCCGTCCCCCCACTTCGCGCCCGCGCCGGCGCCCAGGACGGCGAGCGCGTCATCAAGCTTGCCGTGCTGGCGGTCGGGGGCCAGGGCGGCGGCGTGCTTGCCGACTGGATCACCGATGTTGCCGAGCGCAACGGCTTTGTCGCGCAATCGACCTCGGTCGCCGGCGTCGCCCAGCGCACCGGCGCCACCATCTATTATGTCGAGATGGCCCGTGACACCGGCCGCTTGCCCGTCTTCGCGCTGTCGCCCTCGCAAGGCGATGTCGACATCCTGATCGCGGCGGAACTGATGGAAGCCGGCCGCGCCATCATCCGCGGCTTCGTCACGCCCGAGCGCACCACGCTGATCGCCTCGTCGCACCGCATCGCTGCCGTGTCGGAAAAGATCGAACCGGGCGATGGCCGCGCCTCGTCCTCCAAAGTGCATGCGACGGCGGAAGCCGCCTCGAAGCGCTTCATCGCTTTCGACATGGAAAAGATCGCCGCCGACAATGGCTCGATGATTTCGGCCAGCCTGCTCGGCGCCCTGGCTGGATCCGATGCGCTGCCGTTCACGCGCGAAAGTTATGAGCAGGCGATCGGCGCTGGCGGCCGTGGCGTCAAGGCCAGCCTCGCCGCCTTCGGCGCTGCGTTTGATCGCGCGCGTGGCACGGCAGTTCCAGCGCCTAAGCCGGCAGAGCCAGCCATCGTCGAATCCGCCTTGGGCACAGGGCATGTGAGTGGCCCGCAAAACCTGCTGCAAGGCTGGCAGGCCTTGGCTGCACGAATCGATCCGATGCCGCTGGCGGTGCGCGACATGGCGTTCAGGGGCCTGAGAAAGGTCGTCGACTATCAGGACATCGCCTACGGGCGCGAGTATCTCGACCGGCTGGACAAGGCGGTCGCGCTGGACGAGCCGGATCGCGGATATAGCTTGTCCATCGCTGCGGCGAAGCATCTGGCCAATGCGCTGTGTTACGACGACATGATTCGCGTCGCCGATCTGAAGACACGCTCGACACGCGACAGGCGCGTACGCCGCGAGGTCGGCGTCAAGGACGACTCGATCCTGCAGGTGACCGAATATTTCCACCCGCGCATCGAGGAGTTCTGCGGCACGTTGCCGGCGGGATTGGGCAGCTATATCGAGAACCGGCCGAAGCTCGCCGCCTTTCTCGATCGTCGCATCAACCATGGCCGTCGCATCCGCACCGACAGTTTTGCTGGCTTTGCAGCACTCTGGTACATCGGCGGCCTGCGCCGCTGGCGCCGCCGCCTGCTGCGACACAAGGTCGAGATGGCGCATCTCGATCGCTGGTACGCGCTGGCGCTCGACCATGTGCCCCAGGATTACGCGCTGGCCGTCGAGATCCTCAACTGCCGACGGCTGATCAAGGGCTACAGCGACACCCATGTCCGCGCCCAATCGAAATTCGACCGCGTGCTGTCCGCGCTCGATCTGCTCAAGGGCCGAGCGGACGCCGCCGACTGGATCCGCCGCCTGCGCGAGATGGCGTTGAAGGACGAGAAGGGCGACATGCTCGACGGTGCGTTGAAGACGGTGGCGACGCTGGGGCCGGATCCAGTCAGTTGAAATAGCTGGCAGGCGTCCACAGATGCCGGCCGCCCTGCGGATGGCGGCGACACGATCGAAGGGCGAGCGCATCTTCGCCAAAGGCGTCGGCCAACACCTCCGACATGCTGCGTAAGCCTGGCTCTAGTCCGACTGTTCGGCCGCAATCAGTTGTTCAGGCTTGAACCCGGCATGTTGCGGGGTCCACACTTCGCCCTCGCGATTGAACCAGTGGCACAGATACATGCCCGAGGCAGCGCTATCGCTCACCGTCATCCTGGGGCCCCCGGATTTCAGCCTGACGACGTCTCCAGTCTTGAAAGTATTGGGCATTTTGACCTCCCATGCTGAGGCTACGAGTTTCACACCAAACCAGGATCTCGACAATGGCAGAGATCGCCGGCGACGCATTCCTTTGCACGAGCAGCGCGACGACGGCCAGGAGGTCGTGAGTACGAACAGGTGCGAAGGCGATGCATCGCGGGTGAGTTTCGGTGAGGTCGAGAGGGTCGCCGACCGTTCTGGTCGGTATGTGGTTCGATCGATCTGCTCGGTCTTAACCTTTCCGTAAATATTTGGCCGTTACTTGGACACCGATGGCCTCGTGGCGGAGCGGCTACGCTGGAGACGGCAAATCTCTGAAGCCTCGGTTCGATCCCGAGGCGAGGCCTCCAACCTCACAACGTTCGACGTTGATGATTCTTATGAGTTTGACGGCGGCGTGGTCATCGCCAATAGCGGCGGCCATCTACTTCAGCAACATGGTTGTGAGCATGAAGCAGCGCCGGTGAATTTCTTCCCCTCGAGCTAAGAACCCTGTTAGCTTCAGCCATGGGAAACGATGACGTTAGCAAACCTCGCTCACTTGTCTCTATCGACGATCTGCTGGGGTTGGCAGGGACCGCCAACGCCTTAAAGGAAGCTATTATCCTAGAGCGGGATGAATTTAGGTTGGGCATAGCCAGCCTCGGTGAAGTAATTTCGGCATTCGGTTGACGTGACCTCGCCGAGGAT
>NZ_JAMYMV010000140.1:0-6310 GCF_040318715.1 Mesorhizobium sp. M1050
GGAAGGGCGCGAACTTATTCTAGCCACCGCTCCTCACGCTGGGTTCCCTTCCTCTCCCTCCGGAGGGGGGAGAGGTGGCGCTGCGCAGCAGCGACGGAGTGGGGGACGGCTTTTCCGGCAGGCCAGAGGGGCGTGCTGCGTGACCCGCCAACGCCAGCCAATCAGCCAGATTTCCCGTCTCGCGCACCGCGCCAGCGGCACCGCCCCGGCCGACCGCATGGTGCCGGAAGAGACGCCGGTTGCGTTCTCCTTCGCCGGCACCACGCATGCGGTGATGATGGCGAGCCCAGCCGATTTCGAGGATTTCGCGCTCGGTTTCTCGCTAACCGAAGGCATCATTGCGCAGCCCGACGAGATCGAAGCGATCGAGGTCGAGGACCATCGTGCCGGCATCGACATCCAGATCCGGTTGAAGGACACCGCCAACACGCGTTTCGAGGCGCGGCGCAGGCGATTGGCCGGCCCGGTTGGCTGCGGGCTCTGCGGCATCGAATCCATCGAAGAAGCAATGCGCTCGGTCGACGCGGTTGGTGCGTCGAAACTTACACTTGATGCCGACGATATCGCCGCCTCGGTCAAGCTTCTGTCGAAAGTGCAGCCTCTGCACAGCGAGACCGGAGCGGTGCATGCCGCCGGCTTCTATGTGCCCGGCAAGGGCATCGTCATGGCGCGCGAAGATGTCGGCCGTCACAATGCGCTGGACAAGCTGGCTGGCGCGCTGGCCAAGGCCGGCATCGACGGCGCATCCGGTGCTGTCGTGGTGACGTCGCGCGTTTCGGTCGAAATGGTGCAGAAGGCGGCTTCTATCGGCTCGGCCTTCATCATCGCCGTCTCGGCGCCGACCGCATTGGCCATCCGCACGGCGCAAGAGGCTGGCATGACGCTGGTGGCGCTGGTTCGCGGCGACGATTTTGATATTTTCACCCACCCCGACCGGGTGGTTTGCGGAGTTGCCAAGCATGTCGCATGACGAAGAACACATCATGAGCACCAGCGAGAAGCTGGTGCGCATGGCGAACCAGATCGCCGATTTTTTCCATTCCAAGCCGCGCGAGGAAGGCATTGCCGGCGTCGCAGAGCACATCAACAAGTTCTGGGAGCCGAGAATGCGGCGGCAGTTCTTCGAGATGCTGGACGGCGGCGCCGCGGATTTCAACGAGTTGGTGGTTGCTGCCTCCGCCAGGATCAAGCGACCGATCACACCAGCCGAGGCCGACATCAGGCTCGGGCTCAAGGCTTCTCCGGCCGACATCGCCGCCTCGCAAAAATAGTCGTCGAGCCACGCCGACGTATATTCCTTATCGCTAAGGTTTGGGCTGCCCCGATCGGCGTTGCTCTGCTATGGTTTACGACCAGAAATCGTCAGGCCAGGCGGACAAACCTCGTGAGGCCGATCGAGACCCGATACGCCGCCCGCAGCGGCGATGTGCGGATCGCCTATCAGGTGGCCGGCCAAGGATCGTTCGATCTCGTCTTCGTGCCGGGCTTCATTTCCAATCTCGATCTGCACTGGGAAGACGAAGGTTATACCAGGCTCCTGAAGCGGCTTTCGGCGTTCTCGCGGCTGATCCTGTTCGACAAGCGCCGTGGCCGAGGTGGACCGTGTGGAGGCGGTCGCGATGTCGGCGATCGTGCGCCACTGGTCGACGATGCTCAACGGCAGCCAGGTCGATCTCGCGACCTTCAAGAAGCAGACCGACGACGTGTTCGCGGCCGTCAAGGCGAAGTCGCAGTGAAGAAATCACTGCCCGGCGGTGAACGCCGGGCAGCACTTCGACCATCAACCGCCCGATCGGAAGACGGGCCAATGGAGGATGAAATGCTGACCAAGACCCAAACAGTGAACGGCGCGGCGATCAAGAAGGCGATCGAAGGCCGTGACGGCAGGATGCTGTCGAGCTTCTATGCCGACGACGCGCTGGTGCGGGTGATCGACCGCAACAACCCGCCGAGCAAGCCGCGGGAGATTCGCGGCCGCGCGGCGATCAGCACCTTCTGGGATGACATCTGCAGCCGTGCGATGACCCATAAGGTCGACACCACCATCGCCGAGGGCGACAACCTCGCCTTCACACAAGCCTGCGCCTATCCGGACGGGACCAAGGTGTTCTGCGCCGCGACGCTGGAGCTGAAGAATGGGCTGATTGCACGGCAGACCGTCGTGCAGGCATGGGACGAGTAGGTCAACGGCGAAGCTGCCATCCCGATTGAATCGGGATGGGCTCTATTTCAGTGCTGGTGCCTGATCCCGATCGGATTCCACTTTTCGGGATCATGCCCCGGCTTCAACCCCGGAGGAGAAGACAATGTTCAGCGCCAGATGGCAGATCGACGCCAAGTTCGGACACAAGCAGACCGTGCTCGACCTGTTGAAGAAATGGGAACGCGAGATCGGCTCGCAGGTCGGACTCGCCGACCTCGAGTTCAAGATCATGACCGGCTCGATCGGCGCCCGGGAAGCGACGGTCGAGTCGCACCATCAGGTCGAGAGCCTGGCCCAGCTGGAGGCGTTCTTCGCCAAGATCGGCAAGATCGACGCGCACGCCAAATGGGGCAAGGAGATGGAGCCCTACGTCGTGTCAGGCACCAGCCTGTGGAATATCTACCGCATCGTGGAGTAGTGCGCTTCTCACCGATGAGGGGCAGAGCCAGCTTTGGAAGCGTCGCGCCGCCCCTCATCCGGCCCTTCGGGCCACCTTCTCCCCGTAAACGGGGAGAAGGGAAGGCACTAGCTATGCGCAACCATCACGTGCCGGACGGCGGTGTAGTCCTCGAGCGCGTAGAGCGACATGTCCTTGCCGTAGCCGGACTGTTTCAGCCCGCCATGCGGCATCTCGTTGGTCAGCATGAAGTGGGTGTTGATCCAGGTGCAGCCGTACTGGAGGCGCGCGGCAGTCGCCATGGCGCGCGACACGTCCTTGGTCCACACCGAGGATGCAAGGCCATAGTCGCTGTCATTGGCCCAGTTTACCGCCTCGTCGACTTCGGTGAAACGGGTGATCGAGACGACCGGCCCGAACACTTCGCGGCGCACGATCTCGTCTTCCTGCAGGGCGCCGGCAACGACGGTCGGCAGGTAATAGAATCCGGAGCCCTCGCCCGGTTTGCCACCGGTGGTGATCTCGATGTGCTTCAGTTCCGAGGCGCGCTCGACGAAGCTCGAGACGCGGTCGCGCTGGCGGCGCGAGATCAGCGGCCCGATCTCGTTTTCGGTGTCGTCTGGGCGATTGTACTTGATGGTCGAGACGGCTGAGGACAGATCGGCGACAAGCTTGTCGTAGATCTTCTTGCCGGCATAGATGCGGCAGGCGGCGGTGCAATCCTGGCCGGCATTGTAGTAGCCGAAGGCGCGCAGGCCGTTGACCACCGAGCGGAGGTCGGCATCGTCGAAGACGATGACCGGCGCCTTGCCGCCGAGTTCGAGATGGGTGCGCTTGACCGACTTGGCGGCCGCCTGCAGCACCTTCTTGCCGGTGGCGACGTCACCGGTGATCGAGATCATGTTGACCTTGGGATGGTTGATCAGCGTGTTGCCGACGCTGTCGCCGCGGCCGAGCACGACATTGACCACGCCTTCAGGCAGGATCTCGGCAAGGATCTTCGCCAGTTTCAAGGCCGTCAGCGGCGTCTGCTCGGACGGCTTGAAGACGACGGTGTTGCCGCCGGCGATCGCCGGCGCCAGCTTCCAGGCCATCATCATCAGCGGGTAGTTCCACGGCGCGATGGAAGCGACGATGCCGATGGCGTCGCGGCGGACCATCGAGGTATGGCCGGGAATATATTCGCCGGCGACGACGCCCGGCATCGAGCGCACGGCGCCGGCAAAGAAGCGATAGCAGTCGACGATGGCCGGGATCTCGTCATTGAGCACGGCGTTGACCGGCTTGCCGCAGTTCAACGCCTCGAGCGTGGCGAACTCCTTCGCGGCGGCCTCGATGCGGTCGGCGATCTTCAGGAGATAGCCGGAGCGCTGCGCCGGCGTGGTGCGCGACCACAGGAAGAACGCCTTTTCGGCCGCCAGTACCGCCGCCTCGATCTGTGCCTGGCTGGCCTCGGGCAGGTTGAGGATGGTCGCCCCGGTCTTCGGATTGAGGATGGGTTCCTCGGTTTCGGTGCCCTTCTCGAATTTCGAGCCGATCAGCATCTGGGTTTCCATCGGGTTCTCCTTGAACAGGAGCGAGTAGCGAATAGCGAGCAGCGAGCAGGTCTTGGCAGTCGGTTTCCCTATTCGCTATTCGCTACTCCCTATTCGCTGTTTTTCATTTCCCGCTTCCAGCGATCTGGTCGCCGTCGCGGGTGAGGTAATAGGCGGCAAGGATCGGCAGCAGCGTCACCAGCACCACGACCATGGCGACGACGTTGGTGACCGGGCGCTGGCGCGGACGGATCAGCTCTTCCAGCATCCAGATCGGTAGCGTCTGCTGCTGGCCTGCGGTGAAGGTGGTGACGATGACCTCATCGAAAGACAAGGCAAAGGCCAGCATGCCGCCGGCCAGCAGCGCGGTGGCGATGTTGGGCAGCACGACATGGCGGAAGGTCTGGAAGCCGTCGGCACCAAGATCCATCGACGCCTCGATCATCGAGCCCGATGTGCGGCGAAAGCGGGCGACGGCGTTGTTGTAGACGACGACGACGCAGAAGGTGGCGTGGCCTAGCACGATCGTCCAGAACGAGAACGGGATGTCGGCCAGCGAAAAGGCCGAGCGCAACGCAATGCCGGTGATGATGCCGGGCAGCGCGATCGGCAGGATGACCAGCAGCGAGATGGTTTCGCGGCCGAAGAATTTCGTCCGCGACACAGCCGCCGAACAGAGCGTGCCGAGGACGAGCGCTATCGCCGTCGAGATGGCCGCGACCCTGACCGACAGCGACAGCGCCTGCCAGACGTCGGGCCGGTTCCAGGTAACGGCGAACCATTGCGTCGTCAGCCCCGGCGGCGGCCAGACGAAACTCTTCTCTTCGGTGGTGAACGCGTAGACGAAGATCAGCAGGATCGGCAGGTGCAGGAAAAGCAGCCCGCAGGCGGCGGCCACCTTCAGGCTGAGGGGCGCGGATTGCGAGCCATCAGAGCGCATCGAAGGCCCCCATGCGCTTGGCGCCCCAGAGATAGAATCCCATGATGACGATCGGCACCACGGTGAAGGCGGCGGCGAGCGGGATGTTGCCGGCGGTGCCTTGCTGCGAATAGACCGCCTGGCCGATGAACAGCCGCGAGGTGCCGATGATCTGCGGGATGATGTAGTCGCCGAGCGTCAGCGAAAAGGTAAAGATCGAGCCGGCGACTATGCCCGGCAACGCCAGCGGGAACAGCACGTTGCGGAAGGTCTGTCCCGGCGAAGCCCCCAAGTCGGACGATGCCTCGACCAGATTGCCGGGCACGCGCTCGAGCGCCGCCTGTACCGGCAGGATCATGAAAGGCAGCCAGACATAGACGAAGACGATGAAGGTGCCGGTGAACGACACCGACAGCGAATTGCCGCCAACGACCGGCAGCGACAGCCAGGCGTCGAGTACCCACGACAGATGCAGCTTGGCGAGCAGCCAGGTCAGGATTCCTTCCTTGGCCAGGATAAGCTTCCAGGCATAGATCTTGACCAGGTAGCTCGACCACAGCGGCAGCATGATGCCGAGGTAGAACAGCGCCTTCCAGCGGCCGCGCGCATAGCGCGCCGCGTAGTAGGCGATCGGGAAGGCGACGACGGCCGAGGCCAGCGTGACCAGAGCCGCCATCGTCACCGTCCGCAGGATGATGTCGAGATTGGGGGCCTGGAACAGGTCGGCATAGGTCTTCAACGTGAACTCTCGGTTGATGAGGCCGGAAAACTCGTCGATGGAGAAAAAACTCTGCGCCAGGAGGGCGAATAGCGAGCCGATATAGACGATCCCGAGCCACAGCACCGGTGGCAGCAGCATGAGCAGCAGCAGGACCTTCGGCTTGCGCCAGAAAAGATCCGACAGCGCGCCTCGCAAGCCGCCGCTGCCCGGCAGGATGGCGGGGGTGGGATTGGAGTTGAGCGCGGCGATTGTCATCGGGCCGCTCTGTATTGCGGGAGATCATGAGACAGGTAGCGCTCTACGGCGCCCCCCTCTGTCCTGCCGGACATCTCCCCCTCAAGGGGGGAGATTGGCTGTCCATTCGGGTTTCGCCAATCTCCTACGTGGCAGAATTGGCGAGGCCGGGAAGCTACTGATCTCCCCCCTTGAGGGGGAGATGTCCGGCAGGACAGAGGGGGGGGCAGGGGGGCCAACACGCGGATACCGGGCGCGGAGACACCGGGAGATACGAGCGGGTGGTAGGGGGGACGCCCGG
>NZ_JAMYMV010000141.1:0-5954 GCF_040318715.1 Mesorhizobium sp. M1050
TCAACGTGCGTTTAGCAGACCTGGCAGCGACCTACTCTCCCGCGTCTTGAGACGAAGTACCATCAGCGCTGGAGCGTTTCACGGCCGAGTTCGGAATGGGATCGGGTGCAGCCGCTCCGCCATAACCACCAGGTCGGCAAAACGCACGTTATTCGAGAAGCTGTTTTTTAGCGAATAGCCAATAGTGAGTAGCGAATAGGGATCCTATTTGCTGCTTTCTCTGAGCTGTTCGCTGGTCTTTTTTGTGCCTTTACAGTTCTTCTGGTCCTGACGCCTTTCGAAGCGAAGCTTCGCAAGGTCGACCGACCGTCGGCGCTGATGCGCCGCACCCACGTAGCGCCGCCCGCAGGGCGGAACGAGCGTGAGTGAGAACAGACCATCTGACTTCGTCAAATGGGCATAAGGAATGAGAACGATCAAGCCGATCGAACTATTAGTACCGGTAAGCTTCAAGCGTTGCCGCTCTTCCACACCCGGCCTATCAACGTGGTCGTCTTCCACGGTTCTCAGGGAATACTCGTTTTAAGGTGGGTTTCCCGCTTAGATGCCTTCAGCGGTTATCCCGTCCGGATATAGCTACCCTGCTATGCGGCTGGCGCCACAACAGGTCCACCAGAGATCCGTCCATCCCGGTCCTCTCGTACTAGGGACAGATCCTTTCAATATTCCTACACCCACGGCAGATAGGGACCGAACTGTCTCACGACGTTCTGAACCCAACTCACGTACCGCTTTAAATGGCGAACAGCCATACCCTTGGGACCTGCTCCAGCCCCAGGATGCGATGAGTCGACATCGAGGTGCCAAACAACCCCGTCGATATGGACTCTTGGGGGTCATCAGCCTGTTATCCCCGGCGTACCTTTTATCCGTTGAGCGATGGCCCTTCCACGCGGGACCACCGGATCACTATGACCGACTTTCGTCTCTGCTCGACTTGTCAGTCTCGCAGTCAGGCAGGCTTATGCCATTGCACTCAGCGAACGATTTCCGACCGTTCTGAGCCCACCATCGCGCGCCTCCGTTACTCTTTAGGAGGCGACCGCCCCAGTCAAACTACCCACCATACATTGTCCCGGACCCGGATAACGGGCCGCGGTTAGACATCCATAGTAATAAGGGTGGTATTTCAAGGGTGGCTCCACCTGAGCTGGCGCCCAGGCTTCAAAGCCTACCACCTATCCTACACATGCCACTACGAATGCCAATGTAAAGCTATAGTAAAGGTGCACGGGGTCTTTCCGTCTAACCGCAGGAACCCCGCATCTTCACGGGGAATTCAATTTCACTGAGTCTATGCTGGAGACAGCGGGGAAGTCGTTACGCCATTCGTGCAGGTCGGAACTTACCCGACAAGGAATTTCGCTACCTTAGGACCGTTATAGTTACGGCCGCCGTTTACTGGGGCTTCGATTCAGAGCTTGCACCCCTCCTCTTAACCTTCCAGCACCGGGCAGGCGTCAGACCCTATACGTCGTCTTGCGACTTCGCAGAGCCCTGTGTTTTTGATAAACAGTCGCTACCCCCTGGTCTGTGCCACCCTCCTCTACTTGCGTAGAAAAGGGTCACGCTTCTTCCGAAGTTACGCGTGCAATTTGCCGAGTTCCTTCAGCATAGTTCTCTCAAGCGCCTTGGTATACTCTACCAGACCACCAGTGTCGGTTTCGGGTACGGTTTATAAGGAGGAGCTATTTCCTGGAACCACGCAGCAGCCCGTTCAATCCGATAAGATTGGACTACCTCAATGATCCGTCACTACCTCCAAGCCCACGAATATTAACGTGGTTCCCATCGACTACGCGTTTCCGCCTCGTCTTAGGGGCCGGCTAACCCTGCTCAGATTAGCTTTAAGCAGGAACCCTTGGTCTTTCGGCGGGGGAGTCTCTCACTCCCCTTACGTTACTCATGTCAGCATTCGCACTTCTGATACCTCCACCACCCCTCACGGGTATGGCTTCATCAGCTTACAGAACGCTCCGCTACCGCTTGGCCCTTGCGGACCAAACCCTAAGCTTCGGTGTATGGCTTTAGCCCCGTTACATTTTCGGCGCAAAGACCCTTATTTAGACCAGTGAGCTGTTACGCTTTCTTTAAATGATGGCTGCTTCTAAGCCAACATCCTGGTTGTTTTGGGATCCTCACATCCTTTCCCACTTAGCCATAACTTGGGGACCTTAGCTGTAGGTCAGGGTTGTTTCCCTTTTCACGACGGACGTTAGCACCCGCCGTGTGTCTGCCGACTAGTACTCCCAGGTATTCGGAGTTTGGTTAGGTTTGGTAATCCGGTGAGGACCCCTAGCCCATCCAGTGCTCTACCCCCTGGGGTATTCGGTCGACGCTCTACCTAAATAGATTTCGCGGAGAACCAGCTATTTCCGAGTTTGATTGGCCTTTCACCCCTAGCCACAAGTCATCCCGAACTATTGCAACAGTTATGGGTTCGGTCCTCCAGTAAGTGTTACCTTACCTTCAACCTGCTCATGGCTAGATCACTCGGTTTCGGGTCTAATGCGACGAACTGAACGCCCTGTTCAGACTCGCTTTCGCTGCGCCTACACCTAGCGGTTTAAGCTTGCTCGTCACACTAAGTCGCTGACCCATTATACAAAAGGTACGTGGTCACCCAGGACGAACCTTGGGCTTCCACTGTTTGTAGGCAATCGGTTTCAGGTACTCTTTCACTCCCCTTGTCGGGGTGCTTTTCACCTTTCCCTCACGGTACTAGTTCGCTATCGGTCATGCACGAGTACTTAGGCTTGGAGGGTGGTCCCCCCAATTTCAGACAGGATTTCACGTGTCCCGCCTTACTCGAGGACGATTGATTGCATTACGCGTACGGGGCTGTCACCCACTATGGCCCTACTTTCCAGAAGGTTCCGCTTGTCTCTCAATCGCCACTGGCCTGGTCCGGGTTCGCTCGCCACTACTTCCGGAGTCTCGGTTGATGTCCTTTCCTACGGGTACTTAGATGTTTCAGTTCCCCGCGTTCGCCACTTTACCCCTATGTATTCAGGGTAAGTTACCTATTATCGATACTTGGAAACCACAGCAGCAAGTCGGCCTTGCGACCTTCCGGCTGCTCTGATTTTCCAAGTACCTTAGGTGGGTTTCCCCATTCGGAAATCTACGGATCAAAGGGTATTCGCACCTCCCCGTAGCTTATCGCAGCGTATCACGTCCTTCATCGCCTGTGCATGCCAAGGCATCCACCAATTGCCCTTAAGACACTTGATCGTTCTCATTGCCAATGCCCACCCGCGCAATTCCGAAGGAATTGTCGCTTCAGCCTCTCCTTTGCAGGATTAGCCTCCGCGCAATCCGAAGGATTGTCGCCTGAACCGGATCCTGTGCGGGATCCAATTCGATGTCATTGGCACAAAAAGACCAGCTTCTCGAGATCGGTTCGAGGGTGCGGTTAGGCAAACCCATCATATGCGGGAGATTGAGCGTCTCCCGCGACAAATCACAAACCTTTTGGGCTCATGAAGTTCGAACAAATCTTCTCTTTACAATGTCAAACAGAACAGGCGGAGAGCATGACGCTCGCCGCAAACCTTTTTACGAATGACTTTCCTCTTCATCTCTACTCGACACCTCTTCCAAAGAAGATGGTGGAGCCGGACGGGATCGAACCGACGACATCCTGCTTGCAAAGCAGGCGCTCTCCCAGCTGAGCTACGGCCCCTTAATACCTCTTTGAAGTGATGCAGAGGAGATGGTGGGCCTGGGAGGACTTGAACCTCCGACCTCACGCTTATCAAGCGCGCGCTCTAACCAACTGAGCTACAAGCCCTTAGCCCCAAGCGCAGATGGTAGTCGGCTTCGAGGCAGAGCCTCGCAAGGCCGACCGGCCGTCGCGGCTCGTGCCGCGCCCTCGCGGAGCGCCAGCACCCGAAGGGTGCGACACGGCGCGCGAGCGCAATCCAAAGTCATTCGCTGAAGAAAGAGAAACGAAGGCGGCAGACCCGCTTAAGGTATGCGCGACGGTCAAAGTGACTCTTTGCCGTCTTGTTCCAAGAGAACCGAAAGGCAGAGGCTCCCCATTTCATCCGAAGATGAGGGATTGAGCGTTTCCATTAAGGTTCTTCCTTAGAAAGGAGGTGATCCAGCCGCAGGTTCCCCTACGGCTACCTTGTTACGACTTCACCCCAGTCGCTGACCCTACCGTGGTCGCCTGCCTCCTTGCGGTTAGCACAGCGCCTTCGGGTAAAACCAACTCCCATGGTGTGACGGGCGGTGTGTACAAGGCCCGGGAACGTATTCACCGCGGCATGCTGATCCGCGATTACTAGCGATTCCAACTTCATGCACTCGAGTTGCAGAGTGCAATCCGAACTGAGATGGCTTTTGGAGATTAGCTCGACCTCGCGGTCTCGCTGCCCACTGTCACCACCATTGTAGCACGTGTGTAGCCCAGCCCGTAAGGGCCATGAGGACTTGACGTCATCCCCACCTTCCTCTCGGCTTATCACCGGCAGTCCCCTTAGAGTGCCCAACTTAATGCTGGCAACTAAGGGCGAGGGTTGCGCTCGTTGCGGGACTTAACCCAACATCTCACGACACGAGCTGACGACAGCCATGCAGCACCTGTCACCGGTCCAGCCGAACTGAAGGTATCCATCTCTGGAAACCGCGACCGGGATGTCAAGGGCTGGTAAGGTTCTGCGCGTTGCTTCGAATTAAACCACATGCTCCACCGCTTGTGCGGGCCCCCGTCAATTCCTTTGAGTTTTAATCTTGCGACCGTACTCCCCAGGCGGAGAGCTTAATGCGTTAGCTGCGCCACCGACAAGTAAACTTGCCGACGGCTAGCTCTCATAGTTTACGGCGTGGACTACCAGGGTATCTAATCCTGTTTGCTCCCCACGCTTTCGCACCTCAGCGTCAGTACCGAGCCAGTGAGCCGCCTTCGCCACTGGTGTTCCTCCGAATATCTACGAATTTCACCTCTACACTCGGAATTCCACTCACCTCTCTCGGACTCGAGATTGCCAGTATTAAAGGCAGTTCCAGGGTTGAGCCCTGGGATTTCACCCCTAACTTAACAATCCGCCTACGTGCGCTTTACGCCCAGTAATTCCGAACAACGCTAGCCCCCTTCGTATTACCGCGGCTGCTGGCACGAAGTTAGCCGGGGCTTCTTCTACGGTTACCGTCATTATCTTCACCGTTGAAAGAGCTTTACAACCCTAGGGCCTTCATCACTCACGCGGCATGGCTGGATCAGGCTTTCGCCCATTGTCCAATATTCCCCACTGCTGCCTCCCGTAGGAGTTTGGGCCGTGTCTCAGTCCCAATGTGGCTGATCATCCTCTCAGACCAGCTATGGATCGTCGCCTTGGTAGGCCATTACCCCACCAACTAGCTAATCCAACGCGGGCTCATCCATCTCCGATAAATCTTTCTCCCGAAGGACGTATACGGTATTAGCTCCAGTTTCCCGGAGTTGTTCCGTAGAGATGGGTAGATTCCCACGCGTTACTCACCCGTCTGCCGCTCCCCTTGCGGGGCGCTCGACTTGCATGTGTTAAGCCTGCCGCCAGCGTTCGTTCTGAGCCAGGATCAAACTCTCAAGTTTTGAAACTTTGATTGGCTTTTATCTGGTCACGCTTCGAATTGACGAGAACATTCACACCTAGACACTCACGTGTCTTGGTAGACTTATTCTCTCAAAACGTGTCCGCCAAAGTCTCGTTCGAACCTCATACCCCTGGCGGGATAAGAGGTTCAGCAGGACTCTGCCGCCCACGTTTCTCTTTCTTCATTATTCAATTTTCAAAGAACAGACATCGCTTCACGCAATGTCGTGGCCCGCTTCGCTTTTGGCTCCGGGGCCGTCCGAGTGTCGCTTACGCGGCTCTCTTGAATTTCGCTAAGGGCAGGCTTAGAAGCAAACTTCTTCGTCGCCAGCGGCGAGCCGCCCTCGTTCGTGAGGCGTATATAGTCGCCACCAA
>NZ_JAMYMV010000142.1:0-5720 GCF_040318715.1 Mesorhizobium sp. M1050
CAAGCCGGCTTTTGCCATGGCCTGGGCTCCCTCCACCCCCCCCGGTCCCCGCGCCCCCAACCCCGCCCGCACCGAGGGGGGTGCTGTCCCACCAACCGATTGTGCTTGTACGCTCAGCGTCGAATGATCTTCTGAGCCCGCCACCCATAGAGCCAGTCCAAATCCGCCGCGAGTTTTTCCGACGAGCGGATTTTCAGGAACACATTGCGCGCGATCGCCACTGGGCCCGCGGCATGCCAGGCAAGGCGGTTGATGGCGCCGCGGCGTGCGACCCTGGCGACGCGCGGCCGCCGCAGGTTCTCCCAGATTTGTAGGCTTTGTGCCGGATCGGCAGGGAAATCGACAATGATATCGGCAAGTGTCGCCGCATCCTCGATCGCCATGGCCGCGCCTTGCGCCGCGAACGGCGTCATCGCATGTGCGGCGTCGCCGATCAGTGCGATGCCGTCCGGCATTGTCCAGGGTCGCTTCTGATCGACGGTATGGAGCGGCCAGGTCAGCCACGGTCCAGCCCTTTCCACCAGTCTTGCAAGGCCTGGCGCGGTGCCGCGCACTGCGGCGGCGAGGATGCCGGGATCGGCATGGCCGGACCAGCCTTCGGCGATGCGTTCGCCCTTGGTGAAGGCGACGATATTGAAGGCGTCACCCCCGCTGACGGGATAGGCGACCATATGGAAGCCCGGGTGCAGGAAGGTGGTGACGCAGTCCGGAGCGCCGATCGCCGCGAACGCCTGCCCTGCGGCACTAAGCGCGGTGGTCGTGCGCCAGGCCAGTTCGCCGGAAAAGCGACTTCTTGGCGAGGCAGCCCCCTTTGCCGCGTCGACAAGCCCGCGCACCGAGGACCAAACGCCATCGGCGCCGACCAGCAGGAACCCCTCGGCCGCGATGGATTTGCCGTCGATCTCAACCGTCGCGGTGATGCCATGGGCTCCGGTGGCAAAACCGTGGAGGCGGGCCCCAGTGACGATCTTGATGTCGGCGATCTCGTCGGCACGCGCCATCAGTGCACTCTGCAGGTCGGCCCTGTGGGCGACGAGATAGGGCAGCTGCCAGCGCGTCTCGGCGACTTGCCCCAACGGCACGCGTGCCAGTTCGCGCAGCGTCGCTGCGTCCTTCAAGACCACGGCTTCCGGCCGCACCGCTGCCGGCAGCAGCCGGTCGAGCACGCCAAGCTGGCCGAGTATGCGCGTCGCGTTGGGAGAAAGCTGGAGGCCGGCGCCTACCGCCTCCAGGCGCTGCGCCTGTTCGAACACCTGCACGGAATAGCCGTGTTTGGCGAAAGCAAGCGCTGCGGTCAGCCCGGCGACGCCCGCCCCGGCGATGAGAATTTGCCGGGAACGCATGTCGTTCATCGAGCTTGTCGCGAAAGAATCAGGCAGCCTGATCGATATAGATGCAGCCGGCCGGCAGCGTTTCCGTCGCCTTCAGCTTGGGCGAATAGCGGTACAGCGTCGAGCAATAGGGGCAGACTTTTTCATTGTCGTCGCCCATGTCGAGAAACACATGCGGGTGATCGAAAGGCGGGTTGGCGCCCGTGCACATGAATTCCTTGACGCCGATGTCGATAGCCGGGTAGCCCGCATCGTTCTGAAAATGGGGAATGGAACCGCCTGCCATCGTCGTCTCCTTAACGCAGTCTCATCTGCATCTGGATCATAACAGGCGTCTTTGCAAGTTCGATGAAATGAAACTGTCGCAAAAGTCTGTCAGAGGATAAGTTAAGCCGGTTAACGCATGACCCGGAAAACCGACTTCGGTTTTCGGAAGGGATCATGCGTTGCCTTGGAGTGGCAGAGCGTCCTTTGCGCGTCCTCGAGGACGCGCCGCGCCCTAGCCGGCAGACGGTGTGGAAGAGCGGAATATGAACGAACTGAAGCCGGTGCAGAGCGAATTCATCAACGTGGAGGCGGCAAGCCCGGAAGGCGGCAATCCGGATCGTTTCGTCAATCGCGAATTTTCCTGGCTGCAGTTCAACCGGCGCGTTCTCGAAGAATCGCTGAACCTCAATCATCCGCTGCTGGAACGTGTCCGCTTCCTGTCGATCTCGGCCGCCAATCTCGACGAGTTCTTCATGGTGCGCGTCGCCGGCCTCGCCGGCCAGGTGCGCGAAGGCATCGTGCTGAAAAGTCCTGACGGGCGCACCCCCGAACAGCAGCTGGAACAGCTGCTGCGCGAGGTCGAGCGGCTGCAGGAAGACCAGCAGAAGAGCCTGTCTGCGCTCACGGTGCTGCTCAACAAGGAGGGCATCGAGACCATTACCCGCGACGCGCTCACCAAGGACGAGAAAATCTGGCTGGAAGACCACTTCCAGGAGCAGGTGTTTCCGGTGCTGACACCGCTGTCGATCGACCCGGCGCACCCGTTCCCGTTCATCCCCAATCTCGGCTTCTCGATGGCGCTGCAATTGCGTCATCGCAAGAACGGCGAAGAGATGAGTGCGCTGCTGCGCCTGCCGGTGGCGCTCAAGCGCTTCATCCGTCTGCCGGACCGCAAACGCCACGTCCGCTTCATCCCGCTGGAAGAGGCGGTCGGCCTGTATATCGGCAAGCTCTTCCCTGGCTATGAGGTCAAGGGCTCGGGCACGTTCCGCATCATCCGCGACAGCGATATCGAGGTCGAGGAAGAATCGGAAGATCTCGTGCGCCTGTTCGAGACGGCACTCAAGCGGCGCCGCCGCGGCTCGGTCATCCGCATCGAGTTCGACATACTGATGCCTGGCGAACTGCGCGACTTCGTCGCCGGCGAGCTTGGCGTGTCGTCGAGCCGCATCAGCGTTTTGACCGGGCCGCTGGCGCTCAGCCAGATTTCCGAAATCGTCGCCGTTCCCCGCGACGATCTCAAATTCACCCCCTACAATCCGCGCTTTCCCGAACGCATTCGCGAGCACGGCGGCGACTGTTTCGCCGCCATCCGCGAGAAGGACATCGTCGTCCACCATCCGTATGAATCCTTCGATGTGGTGGTGCAGTTCCTGCGTCAGGCGATGGCCGATCCGGAAGTGGTGGCGATCAAGCAGACGCTTTACCGCACCTCCAATGACAGCCCGATCGTGCGCGCGCTGGTCGACGCGGCCGAGGCCGGCAAATCGGTTACGGCTCTGGTCGAACTCAAGGCGCGCTTCGACGAGGAGGCCAACATCCGCTGGGCGCGCGACCTGGAGCGTGCCGGCGTGCAGGTCGTGTTCGGGTTTCTCGAACTGAAGACACATGCGAAGATGTCGCTGGTGGTGCGGCGCGAGGACGGCAAATTGCGCAACTATGTGCACCTCGGCACCGGCAACTACCATCCGGTCACGGCGCGCATCTACACCGACCTGTCCTTCTTCACCACCGATCCGACGATTGCACGCGACGTCGCCCAGCTCTTCAATTTCATCACCGGCTATGCCGAGCCGACGGACGAAATGCGTCTGGCGATCTCGCCATTCACGCTGAGAAGCCGCATCTTGAAGCATATTGCCGACGAGATTGCCTATGCTGTGGAAGGCAAGCCGGCGCGCATCTGGATGAAGATGAACGCGCTCGTCGACCCGATCATCATCGACGCGCTCTATGATGCCAGCCGCGCCGGAGTCGAGATCGACCTTGTCGTGCGCGGCATCTGCTGCCTGCGGCCGCAGGTTCCGGGCCTTTCGGAGAACATTCGTGTAAAATCGATCGTCGGGCGGTTTCTCGAGCACAGCCGCATCTATTGCTTCGGCAACGGTCACGGCCTGCCGTCGGACGAGGCTGTCGTCTACATCTCGTCGGCGGACCTCATGCCGCGCAATCTCGACCGCCGCGTCGAAACCATGGTGCCGATCACCAACCCAACTGTGCATGAACAGATCCTTGGCCAGATCATGCTTGGCAACATCATGGACAATCAGCAAAGTTTCGACGTATTGGCTGATGGAACTTCCCGGCGCGTGGTGCTGGAGGAGGGCGAGGAACCGTTCAACGCGCAGGAATATTTCATGACCAATCCGAGCCTGTCGGGACGGGGTGACGCGCTGAAGTCGCACGCGCCCAAGCGCATCGCGCAATTCAAGCGCCGCAAGAAGAACGCCGCAGCGTCCGGCTGATGCTGTCTAATTCCCAAGGCCGGTTGCAGGACCGTCGACCGCTGTCCATCATCGACATCGGATCGAATTCGATCCGTCTCGTCGTCTACGAGGGGCTGTCGCGCTCGCCAACCATGCTGTTCAACGAAAAGATGCTCGCCGGTCTCGGCCGAGGCATCGTTTCGACCGGCAAGCTCGACCCCGAGGCAGTGACGCGCTCGATGGAAGAGTTCCGCCGCTTTCGCGCGCTCTCCGACCAGGCCGGCGCCGAACAGATGTATGTGCTGGCCACCGCCGCCGCCCGCGAGGCTATCAACGGTCCCGATTTCATCCACCGCGCCGAAGATGTGCTCAAGACCGAGATCCGTGTGATCAGCGGCCGTCAGGAAGCCTATTATTCGGCGCTTGGCGTCATTTCCGGCTTCCATCCGGCCGATGGCATCGCCGGCGATCTGGGTGGCGGCAGCCTCGAACTGGTCGATGTCAACGGCGAAGCGATCGGTGACGGCATAACGCTGCCGCTGGGCGGCCTGCGCCTGCAGGACATGGCGAAGAACTCGCTGACCCAGGCGGCCAAGATCGCGCGTGACGAACTCGCGAGGGCCAAGCTGTTGAAAGGCGGTCGGGGCAGGCCCTTCTACGCCGTAGGCGGAACCTGGCGAAATCTCGCCCGGCTGCACATGGAAATGACCAACTATCCGCTTGGCGTCATGCACCACTACGAGATATCAGCCGAAAGCGCGTCGAACTTCCTCAAGCAGGTGGCCAAGGCCGAGATCGAGAAGGTCAAGGGGATCGAAGGCGTTTCCAAGAACCGCCGTTCGCTGCTGCCTTATGGCGCCATCGTGCTGCAGGAGATCATGGCGGCGATGCACCCGTCGAAGATCATCGTCTCGGCGCTCGGCGTCCGCGAAGGCTTTCTCTATTCGCTGCTCGACAAGGCAGAGCAGAAGGCCGATCCTTTGATTTCGGCCTCGGAGGAACTCGCCCGCCTGCGCTCCCGCTCCGTCACCCATTCGCATGAGCTTGTCGACTGGACCGCAAGGACCTTTGCCGCCTTCGGCATCGACGAGACCGAGGACGAGGCACGCTATCGCCACGCGGCGGCATTGCTCGCCGACATCGGCTGGCGCGCGCATCCCGAATACCGCGGCAAGCAGTCGCTCAACATCATCGCGCACGCGTCCTTCTTCGGTGTCGACCATCCCGGCCGCGCCTTCCTGGCGCTGGCCAACGCCTACCGTCACGACGGCATCTTCAACGAATCCATCGCCCCTGAAATCAAGGCGCTGGCGACGCCGCGCTATCTGGAGCGGGCCAGGGTGCTGGCGGCGATGATGCGCGTCGTCTATCTGCTGACGGCGTCGATGCCGGGCATCATGCCCAGGCTGAAATGGGAACAGCGCGGCAATGGCGTGCTGGCGCTGGTCTTGCCGGCATCGCTGGCCGATCTCTATGGCGAGCGGCCGGCCGGACGCCTGGCGCAACTGGCAAGGATCACCAACCGCCGTCTGGTGCTGGCCGTCGAGGGTGGCCCTAGTGTCTCGGTGAAGTGAACACGGCCTACCAGAGCGTGACTTAATCCACGCGGATATTAGACTAGTGCGCATCCATAAACGCTGTTTTTGCGAGTGTTCTGAGCCAGTTTGGCGGCCCAATTCATGCTGTTCTTGCGGCG
>NZ_JAMYMV010000143.1:0-5606 GCF_040318715.1 Mesorhizobium sp. M1050
CCCCCGGCCGCCTGCGTTTATAACTGCCTTTCGGGGTTGTTCTTTGGGGGGGTTTTAATCCATAATTTGGTCCCCGCGCCCCCGCCTGGGCCGGGCGGGGTCTTGGGGGGGCGCCTCGCGCTACAATTCGCTCCTTTTGGAGACCGATGGATGAGCGAAGCAACGACAACCGACGGCAAATCCGCCACCTTCCATCTCCCCGTCGCCGAAGAGCAGGTCGAAGGCCTGCCGCCGGGCTTCGGCGACGGCATGGCCGGCAAGGCCGCCTTTCTCATCGCCGTCGCTTTCTCCGTCTTCCAGATCTACATCGCCGCCTATGGCAGCATTCCGAGCCAGGTGGTGCGAGCCATGCATGTCGGCTTCCTACTGCTGCTCGGCTTCGGCCTGATCGCCAATCTGCGCGCCAGAAGCGTGCCGGCGAAAGCCGTGTTCTGGACGCTCGGCGTGCTCGGCTTCGGCACCGGACTCTACAATTGGGTGTTCTATACCGACCTCATCCGCCGCTCCGGCTTCCTGACCACGCCGGACCTGATCGTCGGCGCAGTGCTGGTGGTGCTGGTCTTCGAGGCCGCCAGGCGGCTGATGGGGCAGCGGCTGGCGGTCATCGCCTTCATCTTCCTCGCCTATTGCTTCGTCGGCAACCATCTGCCGCCGCCGCTCATCCATCGCGGCTATGATTTCGCCCAGCTCGTCGACACCTTTGCCTACGGCACCGAAGGCATCTACGGCACGCCGATCTATGTTTCAGCCGCCTACATCTTCATCTTCGTCGTCTTCGCCGCCTTTCTCGAACGCGCCGGCATGATCGCGCTGTTCAACGATTTCGCGCTCGGTCTTGTCGGCACCTGGCGCGGCGGCCCGGCGCAGGTATGCGTGCTGTCGTCGGCACTGATGGGCACCATTTCCGGCTCGGGCGTCGCCAATGTGGTGGCCAGCGGCCAGTTCACCATCCCCCTGATGAAGCGCTTCGGCTTCCGCGCGGCTTTTGCCGGCGCCGTCGAGGCAACCTCCTCGATGGGCGGCCAGATCATGCCGCCGGTGATGGGCGCGGTCGCCTTCATCATGGCCGAGACGCTGAACGTGCCTTATGCCGAAGTGGTCAAGGCAGCGATCATCCCGGTGCTGCTCTATTTCGGCGCCTGCTTCTGGCAGGTGCATCTGGAGGCCGGCAAGGCCGGCCTGCACGGCATGGCAAAGGCTGACTTGCCCAATCCATGGGACGCGGTGCGACAGCACTGGCCGCTGGTGCTGCCGCTGGCGGCCCTCATCTATCTTTTGTTCGCCGGCTATACGCCGATCTTCGCCGGCACGATGGGCCTGGCGCTGACCATCGTGCTCATCCTCGGTACGCCGCTGGCGGCAGCGATCGGGCCGCTCGCCTTCCGCATCGTCTTCTGGCTGGCGCTCGGGCTCGCCGCGGCTTCGTTCATGAAGTTCGGCGTCAACCTCCTCGGCCTCGTCATCGCCGCGCTGATCGTCGCCTGCTTCACCTTCAGGGGCGGGCGCGAGACACTGCGGATCTGCGTCGACTCGCTCGCCGAAGGTGCCAAGAACGCGCTGCCGGTCGGCATTGCCTGTGCCATCGTCGGCATCGTCATCGGCACGCTGACGCTGACCGGCATCGCGTCGACCTTCATCGGCTGGATCATCTCGATCGGCGAGAACAATTTGTTCCTGTCGCTGGTGCTGACCATGGTCACCTGCCTGGTGCTCGGCATGGGCATCCCGACCATTCCCAACTACATCATCACTTCGTCGCTGGCCGGGCCGGCGCTGCTGTCGCTCGGCGTGCCGCTGCTGGTCAGCCACATGTTCGTCTTCTATTTCGGCATCATGGCGGACCTGACGCCACCGGTGGCGCTGGCCGCGTTCGCCGCCGCCCCCATGGCCAAGGAAAGCGGCCTCAAGATCGGCATCCAGGCGACCAAGCTGGCCATCGCCGGCTTCGTCGTGCCGTTCATGGCGGTCTACACGCCGGCGCTGATGCTGCAGGACGCCGGTCCGATCTCCGCCCAGTTCGGCTATCCCGTCGAGGTCGCCTACATCGTCGCCAAGGCGTGCATGGGCATCGTGCTGTGGGGCGCTGCCGCGGTGGGCTTCCTCGTCAGGCGCATGGCATGGTGGGAGCGTCTTGTCGCCTTCGCCGCCGGCGTGCTTCTGGTCGCTGCGGTTCCCCTCACCGACGAAGCGGGCTGGGCGCTGGCGCTTGCCTGGACCGGCTGGCACTGGTGGCGGGCGCGGCCGGCCACCGCATGAGCCTGTGCATCCTGGCCGCCGGCAAGACGGTGACGCTCTCGGTTGCCGCCTTCACGCTGTCCTGGATGCATTCGGTTGAACGGACGCGCTGGGAGGAGGGCTGGAAGGTGACGCCTTCCGGCCTGCAAGTGGTCGAGGCGCGGATCAAGGGCTCGGGCGCGGGCATGGAGCCGCCGGAAGGCGCGGTGCTGCGCGACGGCTGGTGGGTCTATGCGCCTGATGTAGGCCCACAGCGACGCCTCGTGCTCGCCGCCTCCGGCGAGACCGGCGACGGCTGGATGCTGTGCACGGTTCAAGGCTGCCGTGAACTCGGCAAGGTGGCTGGTGCCTCCATTGTGCTGGAACCATGCGGGTCGGACGGCACGAGCCAGCCCGATAGCGCACGATCAGGCCGGTGAGCGGATGGGAAATCTCGACATGGAAGTGGAAGCGGCCGTTTTCGACGGCCTCGTGAAATCTCCTGCCGACCTGACCCCCTAGCCAATCATTCGTCCCCGCAGCTCGGGTGCGGGTATCTCGCAACTGTCCTTCCTGCCGAACAGGGTGTAGCGATTCCTGGCGATGCAATCGTAGAGCCAGTTTCGCAGCGGGCGCGGCAGCAACAGCAAAGCGTTCATCGCCCGCCAGGGCCAGCCGAGTTCCGACATGACGGCAACGAAGCTGTCGAGCCGCGTGAAGGCGATGCCGTCGATCAGGACCAGATTGGTTTCGTAGGAGTCCGTGCGCAGCCCGCGCTTCCTGAACAGCGCTTCGCCAAACGGCGACTGCGCGGTGGCGAAGCGGAAACGGCTTTGGCGGTCGAGCCTGACCACCATGCGCACGAAGCCGGAGCACAGCACGCAGACGCCATCGAAGACGATCAGCGGATGGCGTGCATCGAAGGATGTTTTGGAGGGACTGCTTGACTTGGGAAGGTCGGTCACGCAGGCCTCGGCTGCTTGTGCCCTATGACACTAAGCCAGCCGGAGGCGGCATCAAAGCCGTGGCGATGTCGCACGCCGCCTGTCGGCGAGAGCGGGACGCTCGGCGCGATAGGTGGTGGCGCGGGTTGAGGCGGCGGGCCTGCAGATCCGGCTGTCGTGGCGGCTCTCGAAAGTCATGATCAGTGCGCGCCCAGCGAGCTGCCGCGACGGGCGCAGGCCGGGCCGGGGCCGCGCATGTAATAGCGCTCGGGCCGATAGGTCGGCGCGACGAATTCGCGGATGACGGCGGCATAGCCGATGAGGTGCGCGAGGAAGTTCATTTACCTGGTCCCTGTCCCGTTTTCGGATGTCCCTTCCGAATTGCGGTCATCATAGCGTCGAGGCGTGAATAGTCGGTGAACGTGATGTTAAGATCTGGTCGAAAAGGCCTTGCTTCGTGGCTGGAATGCGGCTGATTCGGGGTCTTTCCGTGCAGTTGGTCGGCATTCCGGCCAATGTGACTTTTGCATCACATATGTTTCGTTCGAATGCCGCCTGCGCGCGATTCTGTTTCAGCTTTTGCCGCGCCTGGGAAATTTCCGTGCTGGCGCGACCATCCCGGAAACCGGCCTTCGCGTCGTCGACGTCGCGCATGGCGGAACTGGAGCGGCCTCTGCCCGTTCATCTTCATCCGGGTTCTGGAAGGGAAGATATCATGGCGCCGCGCCCGGCCGGGAAAGGCCATCCGAGGCTGTCGCTGGGCCCACGGCGAAGGCGGCCCCCAAGCCTTCGTTCGACCTGATGAAGAAGAGCCTGCCGTCGGATGCCGGGCCTGCGAAGGCCGGCGCGCCAAGTCAGCCTGAGGACATCAAGAGATGGCCAGCCTCGAACAGTATCATTCCAAGCGCGATTTCAAGAAGACGGCTGAACCGGCCGGCAAGGTTTCTCGCGACAAGAAGTCCAAGGCTGGCGGTATCTTCGTCATCCACAAGCACGCCGCGACAAGGCTGCATTACGACCTTCGCCTCGAACATGCCGGCGTGCTGTGGAGCTGGGCGGTGACGCGCGGCCCGAGCCTCGACCCGCATGAGAAGCGGCTGGCCGTGCATGTCGAGGATCATCCGATCGACTATGCACCGTTCGAAGGCACAATCCCCAAGGGCGAGTATGGCGGCGGTTCGGTCATCGTCTGGGACGAGGGCACCTGGGTCCCCGAGATCGACCCGGCCAAGGCGATGAAGAAGGGCCATATCAGCTTCGAGCTCAAGGGGCACAAACTGCACGGCCTTTGGCATCTGGTGCGGCTGAAGCCACGCGCGGGAGAAAAACACGACAACTGGCTGCTGATCAAATCGGACGATGCCGCGGCCCGCCCCGGCGAGGACATTCTCAAGGAGGCACCGGAATCGGTGAAGTCGGGCCTGACGATCGAAGAAGTCGGCGAAGGCAAGACCGCCAAAGGCAAGGAGCCAAAGGTCTGGCATTCAAACAAACCGGCCGTCGGCAAGGCGAAGGCCGGGGGCAAGAAACTCGACTTCGTCGAGCCGCAGCTGGCCACGCTGGAGCGGGATGCGCCGCCGGGCAAGGACTGGCTGCACGAAGTCAAGTTCGATGGTTATCGCATGCAGGCGCAGATCGCCGGCACCGATGTGCGGCTGCTGACCCGCACCGGTCTCGACTGGACCGCAAAGTTCGGCGACGAGATCATCGCTGAACTCGCCGGACTGAAATGCAGCGACGCCATCATCGACGGCGAGATCGTCGTGCTGGCCGACAGCGGTGTTTCGTCCTTTGCGCTGCTGCAAGCCGATCTCTCAGCCAGGCGGACGGATCGCTTCCTCTACTATGTCTTCGACACGATGCGCCTTGACGGCAAAGACCTGCGCGCCGAACCATTGGTCGAACGCAAGCAGGCCCTGCGGGACCTGCTCGGCAAGCAGCCGGAGTATGCAGCAGTTCGTTTCAGCGACCATTTCGCCGAACCCGGCAACATCATGCTGGAGCATGTCTGCCGCATGGGGCTCGAAGGCGTCGTCTCCAAGCGCGCGGATGCGCCCTATCGCAGTGGACGCGGCCCCACCTGGGTGAAGTCGAAATGCACGGCGCGGCAGGAATTCGTCATCGGAGGGTATTTGCCGTCGGACAAGACCGGACGCGGACTGCGCTCGATCCTCGTCGGCTTCCACGAGGGCGGCAAACTGCATTATGCCGGACGCGTCGGCACCGGCTTTTCCGGCAAGGGCGCCAATGAGCTAAAGGCAAAGCTGGACCGGCTGAAGGCGACTGCCTCACCCTTCTCCGCCGCCATGCCGAAGGGCAAGGGACTGGTGTGGGTCAAGCCGGAACTTGTCGGCGAAGTGGAGTGTCGATAGCGAATTAAGTTGTCCGGTTTAGGTAGCACACGAGTTGTCCGCTGCTTCTGGTTTTGTTCTGCTGGCCGCCGAGCGG
>NZ_JAMYMV010000144.1:0-5493 GCF_040318715.1 Mesorhizobium sp. M1050
CCGAATTCACTTTCAAACCAGCAACTGGCCAGCAGGTCGTGATCAGGAACGTCGTGTGTTCGTGAAACTGTCCAACTTCCGGAATCTCGTCGTCGCAGTGGTAATGCTGCTGCCCGGCACCGCCTGGTCGCAAAGCTGCAGCTTTGGTGTGTCGGACCAGAGTTTCGGTTTCATCGACACACTTTCCGGCGCGCAAACGAATTCAACCGGGACCATGAGCGTCACCTGCAGCGGCACGCCGTTGGCCCGCATCCTGATATGTCCAAATCTGGGCGCGGGCAGCGGCGGTGCGACGGCGGCCGCGCGCCAAATGCTCAGCGGATCGAACATCCTCAATTATCAGCTCTATTCCGATTCGGCTCGCAGCGTCGTTTGGGGCACCTACTCCTGGGCATTCCCGGACCGTGCCCCGGCACTTGCCCTGACGCTGAACGCATTGGGAACCGGCACCGGGACCGCAACCATATACGGCGCCGTTCTTGGCAGCCAACCGACAGCGCCCCCTGGAAGCTATCTCTCCGCTTTCTCCGGCAGCAATGTTGAATTCCGATACCGATACACCACGTCCAGTTCCTGCGGCACCGGAACGGGCACGATCTCGCGGCCAAGTTTCAACGTGACCGCCACCGTTGCGGCAAACTGTCTGGTCGCCACTCACAACGTCGATTTCGGTGCTGTCGGAATTCTCGACGCAGATATCGACTCGAGCGGCCAGGTATCGGTCACCTGCACGCCGGCTGCCACTTATACCGTCTCCTTGAGCGGTGGCACTACGGCATCGCCGCCAACAGTGCGCAAGATGTCGAAAGGCGCCGAAACCGTCACCTATGGCCTTTACAAGGACGCTGCGCGAACCCAGCCCTGGGGAGACGCAGCGACACCGGGAAGCACTTTGGCGGGGACCGGCAGCGGTGCGGTACAGAACCTGACCGTCTATGGCCGCGTGCCGCCGCAGACGACGCCCTCGGCCGGCGTCTATACGGATACAGTCGTGGTCACGGTCACCTATTAAGATGTGGCCGGCTCGACGGAGTTGCGACATGCGCGCCTCCACGGCTAGGCGAACTGAAAGTAGGAGAGCTTCGTAATAGAAAGCCCGTCGCAGCTAATGAGCGTAAGCGACGGGCTGACTTGGAAGCGGCTACACCCACCCATAGGGATCGACCGCTCCCTAACAACTAATAGCCAACGAATTGGTTCCGCAATTTTCTTCGTCTGCTTTCCGTTTTGTGCGATAGTAAGGGAGCCGCGTCCGAGGGCGGCGGCAATGTCATTCTCGGTTTACAGTGGTGTCTATTGGCCCGCTGATCTGGACAAACTCCAGCGGGTGTTTGATCGGCTATGCCTTGAACGTCGCTTAGCCAAGAAAGACCGCGAACAGCGAGAATCCTTAGCCACGGAAATCTTCCAGGTTTTTGACGACGGCACGAGGGACGAAGAGGACCTTTTGCGGACGCTTTCCAAGCGGCGCCGGCGCTTTTAAAAGGCGCCGGGGAACGACAGGCTTTCCGCTTTTTCTGGCTCAATACTGACTTCGCCAATTGGTTGGGCCGCCACAGCGCTTGGGGGCTTTTCGTTGGTTGGTGGTGGCATGGGCCCCGGACAGGAGATCTGCGAAAGCGTTGTGATCCGGTCAGATTTCAACCTGACCCACGAGCGCCAATCTGCCTCGCTTGCATAAAAGCTGCGTCGCCTGCCATATTTGCTCGCGGAAATCCCGATGCTGGTGCCGATCGACACCATATGTCCGCAGACCTCGAACGGCTCCTCCATTGCCGCCACCAGACGACCTGCCAGGACCGCAGCATCTGACGCGCGATGAATATCAAGTCTGCACAATGACGAACTCGTCGCCGCCGAGACCAGCGACCGCGTCGTGCTCGCGAACCGACGCGCGCAATCGGTCAGCGACCTGTCTTAGAAGCGCATTTCCCATCTGGTGCCCAAACATATCTTGACGGGTTGGGAACGATCGAGGTCCAGGCAAAGGACGGCTATCGTGCCGCTGCGCTTCGTCTTGGCGATGACGTGCCAACAATGCGCGATTGGGAAGATCCGTCAGATGGTCGTGGTGAGCCACATGCGCAATCAACTCCTGATTGCGCCGCTGCTCGGTAACGTCCAGATGGTTGCGAACCCGCCCCCCACGAGCGGAACTCCACGGACAGCTCGCATCTGCCGCCTCATCGCTTATTACTTTTTGCCTAAAGTATACTTGCTCACCGCAGGTTCGCTAAGAAAGTATCGGCTAAAATTGCAGAACATCCAGGGATCGTTGCCAGAACCAATGCGGTTCCGTCAGACCTTTGCGCTGATAGTATAAGACTTTGGTCCTGCCTCTGATCAATAAAATTGGGGCGCAATTCCAAGATAGCCGTGACCATTGACGGCTGACGGCTATGTCTCTGTTTAACCCGAATGTTCGGGTTGTGCCAAAATGGCTCACCCTGGATCAAAGCACCGGCTCCAACCATCGGTGGGCTGATGGCGTTCGGCCACGCACCTCCCATGTGCCTACGCATGTCTGTTGCCATCTGTCGAGAGGCGGGCTGTGAGCAGAGAATAGGCTGAAGTTGAAGATGGCCGGCGCCCTCGATGGGAGTTGCCCGTTCAGCTCGATAGCGTGCAATTGCGCCAGCGGCCGGCGATCGAGCGCAAGGCGGTCCTGTGGGACTGGATCAAACCGGCGCAACGCATCATTCAGTACAGTCAGGTGTCGAAGGCGGCGGTGCAGAGTTCTTCGAGGCGGCCGAGAAAATCGGCCTCAGGGTCATGGTGTCGAAGCGACGGGAAAGCTCCTACCGCAGCGGCGCCAAGGACAGCTGAAAATCAAATGCTGGCACACCTGCGAGCTTGATTTGATTGGCGTCAAGCGACAGGCCGGCAAGTGACCGAGGGCTGTTTGCACAGGACGGAGTATGTTGGCAAGGCTGTGATCGCCGCGACCGACGCAATCAAGGACCGGCTATGGAAACATGTGCAGAAGGCCAAGGCGGGGCTGCCGGTTGGCATTCCCGCGGCGGAGGTCACCCAGGAGGTGGAATGGGTCAAGCCCGGCATCACCGCACACCTGAAGATCCAGCGCGGCGAGCATAAGCTTCGCTCATTCGACGGTGCAGGATTTTGGGGAAGGAACTTAGCCCTAGAAGACGCGTCGATGAGCACGCGCGGAGACAACTTTCTCGACGAATGGACAGCAGGACATCGTCCAAACGCCATCACCGACGACCCTGTGGTCATCAGCGATCTTGCAGACGAGGCGATGAAGGCGACCCGCAGCGATACAGGGAAATGAAAAGCCGGCGCTCGTCTTGGGGGAAGGCGTCGCCGGCAAGTGGCAGGCCGTTGGGCGGGGGTGGACGGTAGCCTGCCATCCATCATTGCCGGCAGTATGATCTTAAGTGATCAGATTAGCTAGCGGTAATTTAGCGCAAATCCAACTGGTTTCAGATTTTGCGCCCCGAGCGCGCCGTCCGGCCATGGGGCCCGACGCCCTTTTTGACAGAGGGTATGCCAACACGGCGCCGGGCCTGACCGACGAACTGTCTGCGACGAACTAGCCCGCCGGTCATGCGCTGGTCGGTCGCGCCTACAGCCGGGCAAACTTGTCTAGATGCAGGCGTATCCGCTGGCCTTCAGCGAAGGCGAGAGCGACCGATTCCAGTTCGAATGATTGGGTCCGTTCCTGATCTTCCTCGACCACACGGACGAACCATTCGCCGCAGGCTTCAATCACTTCGATGCAAGGACGACCTTTGCCGTTGAGTATCTCGCTATCCATCGCATTGCCTCCCCGCAACATGAGGACATTGCGAATTTATATGAATGGTGAATCGGCCATGCAAGGCTGGGTACGAATCGTACAAAGGGAGGCCAGCGTCAAAGCCAGTCTGATCTTCGCCTGGCCAGATCCGGAACATTCCTGATAGTTTCCTTGACGGCAGGGGCCCCAACGCTCCTGCAAGTCCCTTGATCCTGGGGCGGCCCGTCGCTGCCGTGAATGGGGCGGCGGGCGTTGTTGGACCACATTCTTGTCGCCATCGAGCGGTTCTCCTCCAGCGCTGCTACTTCAAAGCTGGCGATCGTTTTCGGTGGGGCAGGGTTGCCTTGGCCAAGGGAGGGAAGCCAAAAGGCGCGCGCTTGCCGCAACCGACATGCTCGCAGACCCGCTCGAAGGCCTACGCACGCGGGCCGAGGACGAATATCGCCAGCAGCACGATAAAAAGCACGGTGGCGATCACGACACCCCACTTGAGGACTTTTCTGGTGCCGCGCTGTTCATCGTCGCGAGATAAATTCTCCGCCATCGCAGAATTCCTACCGGTGAACTTCGATTAATCGAAACGTGGAGCGTCTAGGCCGGTTCCCCTGCCGCGTGCAAATGCCGTCGCCGTGCTCTTGGTGTTCCAAGCAAAACCAAGGCGATGGCTGTTTTGGTCTGGCAAAGCGTACGCTTCACGCCGCGTCGCACTCGCAGACGTGATTTTCGATCCGCGCTGACGCACGCGGGACCGCTGTTCCTTCGGCAAGTCACCTCGGTTCATCGCTCATGGCGACAAGATTCCACAGCACGACCCGATCGACGCCTGCTGCTCACTTGGAGACGGCCATGGCCCTGTCCGGTGTATCTATGCACGTGTTCGGCTGTGCCGGGCCTGTTCAGCCGAGACGTCACGGCTCGCGCCGATGTCCGTCCCTTGTCGTTGTTCGGGGCCGCGTCGCGGCGCAGCGATTGTTCCCGGACAAATCAGCAATCCGAAAGTTGGCGGTGATGTGAATAGGTGAAGGAGGGTCGTGCCATCGCCGGTTGGTTTAAGGCTGACTTCCGCTTTCAGGTATTCCGCAGATGAAGATAGCCCAGATCGCACCTCTGATCGAGTCGGTACCGCCGAGGCTTTATGGAGGGACTGAGCGTATCGTTTCCTGACGGAAGAGCTGGTTCGACAGGGCCACGAAGTGAGGTTGTTCGCCAGCGGCGATTCAAGCACCTCGGCCGAACTGGTCGCGTGTTGCAATGTTGCACTACGGCTGAACCCTAGCGCCCAGAACCGTGTTCCGTATGACGTCATGATGCTTGAAAAGGTTCGCAGACGGGCGAATGAATTCGATGTTTCACGTCGATGTTCTCCACTTTCCAATGATCCGTGAGTTAATTCCGACGCGCCTTTTTCCGGAGCAGAGGCGGTGAGGGTACCCTCGTCGCCTTTCGCTACCGTTCGAACCAAGGACCGGGAATTCCGTTATCGGCAGGCGTTATCGCGGCCATCGGTTCCCTTAGCGAGCCGGCGATGTGCAACAATGCGAGTGGAGTTTTCGCGGCCGTGTAACGACGTGCTGTGCGACGGCCACTCCGTCAATCCCGGACCACAGAGCACCAGCAGTTTTTTGGGAACACCAGCGCCGACTGGCCGTTTGGTGGGTATCTGACTTGGACAGAGAGGAGCTCAAGAAATGCCAACTCCGAGTGGCCATACCGACGCCATCCGCGCCTCG
>NZ_JAMYMV010000145.1:0-4933 GCF_040318715.1 Mesorhizobium sp. M1050
CGCTCGGCGGCCAGCAGAACAAAACCAGAAGCAGCGGACAACTCGTGTGCTACCTAAACCGGACAACTTAATTCGCTATCGACAGGAGTTGGCTGCCGATCTGCTTCGCATTCGTCTGCGGCTCTCCGCTCCCGCGCTGTTCGGCATGATCCGCCGGCCGGATGACGAGGATTAATTGACGCGTAAAGCCAGCCCGACCATTGCGCTGTTTCCCGAAGCGAGTTTCGGACCTGCATTGAATTGCGTCGGCTTCGCGCAGGCACTGCGTGTAAGAGGCGCCCGGTCCAGGGACGGGCACGACATGGCCCGCCGTGCGGGCGAGACTGGCGTCGGCGAGCATATCGGCCGCGATGCCTGGACCGAAGGAGTACTGAGAGAGCGATTCTCGGCCTGCTGGCCGACGACGCCATGCGCGCCCGCCTAGGGGACAATGCAGCCAAATGGCGCTGAGACCTGGAGCGGAGTAGCCGCGCAAGCCATACTCTCTCGGATACGGACATGAACGAAATGCCTGACCAAATCACGAATATCTCGCTCTCCAGCCGCAACGATCCCAAAGCCTGGTTGACCCAGCACGGCATCAACGAGGTCGAGTGCCTGGTGCCCGACATGAACAGCGTCCTGCGCGGCAAGGCCTTGCCGACGGCCAAATTCCTGCAGGCGCTGGAAGACCGCGCGCTCTATCTGCCGAGCAGCGCCTTCCTGGTCAGCATCGATGGCCGCTATTCCGGTTCGGTCGACGAGGGTTTTGCCTATTCCGACCCCGACATGCGCATGGTTCCTGACGTTTCGACGCTCTGCCTGGCGCCCGGCGCCGGTGCTGGCAAGGCCTATGTCTTTGCCGATGCCTTCCACATGGACGGCAGGCCATGGATGGCGTCGCCACGCCATGTGCTGCGGGCCGTGCTCGATCTCTACCACCAGCGCGGCTGGCGGGCGGTGGTGGCGCCGGAGCTCGAATTCTATCTGACCGCGCCCAATCCCGATCCCGACCGACCGCTGATAGCGCCGGTCGGCAGCAATGGCCGCGCTGAAACCGTACAGCATCCCTATGACATGGCGGCGCTCGAGGAATTCGAGCCGGTGATCCGCCGCATCTATGATTATGCGGCGGCGGTAGGGTTGCCACTCGACACGCTGATCCATGAATCAGGTACGGCACAGCTGGAGATCAACTTCCTGCATGGCGACGCGTTGCCGCTGGCCGACAAGGTGCTGCTGTTCAAGCGGCTGACGCGGCAGGCCGCGCAGCAGAACGGCATCCATGCAACCTTCATGGCCAAGCCGATCGCGGCACAGGCCGGCAGCTCGATGCATCTGCACATGTCCATCATCGACGAGGCCGGCAAGACGCTGTTTGCCAACACTGATGATGCCGATACCGAGATGTTCGGCCATTTCATCGGCGGCCTGCAGAAATATGTCCCCGAAATCATGCTGCTGTTCGCGCCGAACGTGAACTCGTTCCGCCGCATAAGGCCGAACCACAGCGCGCCGGCCAACATCGAATGGTCGCATGACAATCGCTCCTGCGGCCTACGCGTGCCGGCTGGCGGCCGTGCCGCTCGGCGGGTGGAGAACCGGCTTCCGGGAGCTGATTCCAATCCCTACCTGGCAATCGCCGGCTCGCTGCTTGCCGGCTATCTCGGCGTCGAGCAAAAGATCGCACGGTCGGCCGAGGCGTCGGGCAACGCCTACAAGATCAAAAGCACGCTGCCGAAGACCATGGAGGAGGCGCTTGACCGTTTCGCTGCTTGCGACCCGGTGCGGGAACTGCTCGGCGAGGATTTCTTCCAGACTTATCTGCGCGTCAAGAGTGTGGAGCTCGATCTGTTCCAGGGCGTGGTGACGAGCTGGGAACGCGATCACCTGCTGCTGAAGGTGTGATGATGGGCTTCAATTCCGAGGGCTTCAATTCCGGTTTGGATATCGGCAAATCCTACTATGCCGCGACGGCTAATCCGTCGCCGGATCATCCTGCCCTGCAGGGCGATGTCGACGCTGACCTTGTCGTGGTCGGCGGCGGCTGCACCGGCCTGTCCGCCGCCCTTCATGCCGCCGAGCGCGGCTTGAAGGTGGTGCTGCTCGAAGGCGGCAAGATCGGCTGGGGCGCGTCGGGGCGCAATGGCGGCCAGATGATCCCCGGCCTGCGCAAGGGCGCCAAGGGTCTGGTCAAGCTCTATGGGCCCGAGCGGGCAAAGGTGCTGTTCGATCTCGCCTTCGAGGCGCGCGGCCTGGTGCTCGATATCATCGAACGCCACGCCATCGATTGCGATCTCAGGCTGACCGGCCATCTGGTTGGCGCGGTCAACGGCTCCGATCTCAGAGACCTTGAGGAAGAGGCCGAGTGCCTGGCCACGGTGATGAAGTTCCCGCACGCCGAAATCCTGTCAGCGGCGGAGGCACGTAGCAAGGTCGATACGCCCTATCACGGCGCGATGTACGAGCCGCTTGGCGGCCACATGCACCCGCTGAACTACACGCTCGGCCTTGCCCGCGCCGCAGTCGCTGTCGGCGTCACCATTCACGAGAATTCGGTTGCCGTGCGGCTGGAGCGCGAGCCTTCGAATCCGGGTTTCGACATCAAAGGGGTCGGTCCGGGCAAAACATGTCGTGCTGGCGGGCGATGCGCTGCTCAACGGACTGGAGCCGCGCGTCAACAGTCGCATCATGCCGGTCGGCAACTACATCGTCGCCACCGAGCCGCTGGAAGGCAAATGCAATGTCATCCCGGCCAATGTCGCGGTATCCGACACGCGTTTGTCGTCAATTACTACCGGATGTCGGCGGATGGACGGCTGCTGTTTGGCGGCGGCGAGCGCTACACGCCGTCGCCGCCGGCCGACATTGCCGGCTTCGTGCGGCCGCATATGGAAGCCACTTTCCCACAGCTGAAGGACTGCCGCATCGATCATGCCTGGGGCGGGCTGGTGTCGGTGACGACATCGCGGCTGCCGCATGTCGGACACTATGGCGAGGTCTATTTCGCGCACGGCTATTCCGGCAAGGGCGTCATCCTGTCGACGCTGTCGGGCAAGCTGCTGGCCGAAGCGATGACCGGCGATGCCTCGCGGCTCGACCTGTTCTCGACGCTGACCCCAATGCCATTCCCCGGCGGCACGGCGCTGCGCGGTCCGCTCTATGTGCTGGGGATGCTGTGGTACGCAATGCGTGATCGGATTAAGCATTGAGGACTTCGTCGGTGTCATCGTCGCTCGAGGATGACGAACCTGATGTAGTAGATGCTAACTGCACATACGAAACACGTGTTCGCAATACGACCTTTTTGAATCCGGAGCCGATGCGATGGTCAAGTTCCTGCCGCTCAAACAGGCCGTTGCGGAGAATTTGAACCATGGCGACACCGCTGCCTTCGAGGGTTTCACCCATCTGATCCCGACGGCGGCGGCGCATGAGGCGATCCGCCAGGGGTTTCGCGACCTGACATTGATCCGCATGACGCCGGACCTGATCTACGACCAGATGATCGGCATGGGCATGGCGAAGAAAATCGTCTTCTCCTATCTCGGCAATCCCGGCGTTGGCCTGCTGCGGCGCGCCCGCGATGCCATCGAGAACGGTTATCCGCGCGCGCTCGAGGTCGAGGAGCACAGCCATGCCGGCATGGCCAACGCCTATGAGGCGGGTGCTGCCGGCCTGCCTTGCGCGATGTTTCGCGGCTATCGCGGCGCTGGGCTGGCGGCGGTCAATCCGAACATCAAATCGGTGACCTGCCCGTTCACCGGCGAGGTGCTGGCGGCTGTCCCTTCGATCCGGCCCGACGTCACCTTCATCCACGCGCAGAAGGCCGACAGGAAGGGCAATGTGCTGGTCGAGGGTATTATCGGCATCCAGAAGGAAGCGGTGCTGGCGGCCAGGCGCGCGGTGGTGACGGTCGAGGAAGTGGTCGACAATTTCGACGATCTGCACCCCAATCTGACCGTACTGCCGCGCTGGACGATCGCGGCGATATCCGTCGTGCCGGGTGGCTCACATCCGTCCTACGCGCACGGTTATTATGCGCGCGACAATGCCGCCTATCTCGAATGGGACGAGATCGCCGCCGACCGGGAGAAATTCCAGGCTTGGATGCAGGCCAACGTCATCGAGAAGAGCGCCGACGATTTCGCGGCCCGCGTCGAGCATCTGAGGAAAGCGGCATGAGCGACGATCAACTGGGTTTCACCCCCAACGAGATGATGACCATCGCCGCCAGCCGTGCGCTGCGGAATGACGATGTCTGCTTCGTCGGAATCGGCGCACCGTCGGCCGCTTGCAATGTGGCGCGGCTGACGCATGCGCCCGACATCACGCTGATCTACGAGAGCGGCACGATCGGCACCGCGCCCGACGTGCTGCCGCTGTCGATCGGCGACGGCGAATTGTGCGAGACCGCTGTGACCACCGTCGCGGTGCCGGAGATGTTCCGCTATTGGCTGCAGGGCGGCCGCATCTCGATCGGCTTCCTCGGTGCGGCGCAGCTCGACAAGTTCGGTAACATCAACACCACCGTCATCGGCGACTATTTCCATCCCAAGACCAGGCTGCCCGGCGGCGGCGGCGCGCCGGAGATCGCGACGTCGTCGAAGGAGATCTACATCACCATGGCGCAGACCAAGCGCGGCATGGTCGAAAAGATCGACTTCTTCACCTCCTTCGGCCACGGCGAGGGTGGCGATCATCGCAAGCGGCTTGGCATCGACACCGCAGGCCCCACATTATTGATCACCGATCTCGCCATCTGGAAGCCGGATCCGGTGACGAAGGAATTCACTGTCGTCTCGCTGCATCCCGGCGTCACGCGCCAGCAGGTGCAGGAGAGCTGTGGCTGGGTGGTTAAGTTCGCCCAGGCGCTTGACGAAACGCCGGCGCCAAGCGAACTCGAACTCACGACATTGCGCGACCTGCAGGCCCGCACCAAGGCGGCGCATGA
>NZ_JAMYMV010000146.1:0-4277 GCF_040318715.1 Mesorhizobium sp. M1050
ATAACGCGCCGCAAGAACAGCATGAATTGGGCCGCCAAACTGGCTCAGAACACTCGCAAAAACAGCGTTTATGGATGCGCACTAGGCTATAGTTAAGACCCGTGAGGACTTGGAACCTCGGAGAAAAAATGTTCGACCTGCGCCAGATCAGGTATTTCGTCACCGTCGCCGAAGCCGGCAATGTCGGTCGCGCCGCCGAGATGCTGCATATCTCGCAGTCGCCGCTCAGCCGGCAGATCATGCAGCTCGAGGAGCAGCTTGGCGTCTCCCTGTTTGAGAGGTCGAAGCAGCGGGTCCATCTCAATGCCGAGGGTCGCGCCTTCCTCGCGGAGGCCCGTTCGCTGCTGTCCAATGCGCGACGACTGGAGGAGTTCGGCCGCAACCTGGCCAGCGGCGCCGTCGGCCGTCTCGCCATCGGCTACGTCGAAGGCGCCGTGCACGCCGGGCTTGTCGCAGGCATGCTGCGCCAGTTCCGCCGCGACCGGCCAGACTTTCACCTTCAGTTGCGAAGCCTGCGTTCGGCGGCGCAGCTGGAGGGGTTGCGGCAGCGGGTGCTCGATCTGGGCTTAGTCTATTCGCCGCCAGCCGACGATGACCCGGATGTCGCCGCCATGGCGCTGCGGCATGAGCCGTTGGTGCTGGCGATCCCCGAAGATGATCCGCTTGTCCAAATATCGGAGATCGGGCCGCATCACCTCGACGGCCGCACCTGGATCACGGTCGTGCGCCAGCCCGACGACACCAACCGCGGGCAATTCCTTGCCGCATGCGCCAAAGCCGGTTTTCTGCCCGACATCGCCTACGAGACGGCCGACCCATTGACCTCGCTCGGTCTGGTCAGCGCCGGTCTCGGCCTGGCGACGGTGCAGGCCAGCCTGCGTGCCGCTGCTCCGCCGCGGATCGTGTTTCGCGACCTGCCATGGTTCGAGCGCACGGTTTCCATCCATCTTGCCTGGCGACGTCACGACCGCCGCGCGGTGATCGCTGATCTGCGGCAGGCAGTAGGCAGTAGGCAGTAGGCAGTAGGCAGTAGGCAGTAGAGGTTGCCGTTCCCCGGCATTCATACTGCCTACTGCCTATTCCCTACTGCCTATTCCCTATTCTGTCACATCTTGTCTATCACCGACTGCACGCCCTCGGTCGGGGCGTCGACGGAGGACCCAGCCACCATGATGGCGGCGACGATCGCTTCGGGGTCGTCGACAACCAGCGGCTTGACCCGCTGCGCGGTGTGGATGAAGCCCTGGGCCGCCATGTGATCGAGCAACGACAGCATCGGATCCCAGAATCCGCCGACATTGCCGAAGACGATCGGCTTGCGGTGATGACCGAGCTGCGCCCAGGTCATGACCTCGACGATCTCCTCGACCGTGCCGATGCCGCCCGGCAGCGCCACAAAGGCGTCGGATTTCTCGAACATCTTGTGTTTGCGCTCGTGCATGTTGTCGGTGATCAAGAGTTCGTCGAGCCGGTCAAGCGCGGTTTCCGTTGCCTCCCTATTGATCAGGAAGCGCGGAATGATGCCCGTCACCTTGCCCCCCGCGCGCAAGGCGCCTTCGGCGACGGCGCCCATGATGCCTTTGGTGCCGCCGCCATAGATCAGCCGCAGGCCCGCTTTGGCAATCGAGCGCCCGAGCAGGTGCCCGGCCTTGATATAGATTTCATCGCGGCCCGGAGACGAGCCGCAATAGACGCAAACGGATCGAATCGTGTTCATGCTGATGATTGGTGATTGGGTCTGAAAGCGCGGTCAAGCCCCAAGGGTCAACAAGCTCGGGCTTTTTCTTGTCGGTCCCTCTTTCTTGTCGACATGGGCAAAACAGGCTAGACCGGCGTTAGGTGGCTAAGGGGTAGAGAAATATGGTGATTAATCCATTGAAGGCGTTCCTGTTCGTGGCGGGTGGGACCGTTGCGGCTGCGGGGACCGCCTATGTTTCGGGTGCGCTCGACCCGTATCTTAATCCGACGCCGCCGGCGCAAGTGGCTGCCTTGACGCCGCCCGCGGCGCCGAAGCCGGCTGATCCCGGCACGGAAGCGCGGCTTCCAGCAGCGGCTGTGCCGGCCGCGCCCGCCGCGGTGCCCCAGATAACGGCGCCGGCCGCACCGGCAACGGGTGCAGCGGTTCCGGCAGCGCCGGCTGCGGCCGGTCCGATCGCACCGTCCTTCGATGTCGTGCGCGTCGAGAGCAACGGCTCCATTGTGATTGCCGGCAACGCGGCGCCCAACGCGAAGGTCGAGATCCTCAACGGCACGCCCGTGCTCGGTTCGACGGTCGCCGGTCCCGACGGCGCCTTTGTCATCGTGCTCGACGATCCGTTGAAGCCTGGCGACTATACGATTGCCCTGCGCGCGACCACCGGCGATGTCGTGACGCCGTCGGTGCAGACCGCAGTCGTCTCGGTTCCAAAGAATGCGGCCGGCCAGGTGCTGGCGATGGTCGAGGAGCCGGGCAAGCCGGCCGAACTGCTCACCGTTCCCGCGCCCGAGGCAAAGCCGGCCGCCCCGGCTGCCGGCGACCAGGCCGCCGCGCCGGCGGCTCCCGCGGCGGCGCCCGCAACTGCTTCGGCACCAGCCGCGCCGGCTCCGGCGCCGGCCGTGGCTGAAGCGTCACCTGCTCCGGCAGCCCCATCGGCGCCGGCTGCGCCAGACGTGTCCGAACCCAAGATCGTCGTCGAGGCGGTGGAGATCGACGGCAACAAGATATTTGTTGCCGGCCTCTCAGATCCGGGCCGCAAGGTGCGCGCCTATGCCAATGATATCCTGCTCGGTGACGCTCAGACGTCGCCGAACGGCCATTTCCTCGTCGAGGCGACGCGCGACATTCCGGTCGGCAGCTACACCATCCATGTCGACGGTCTCGATGCCGACGGCGTGAAAGTGGTGGCACGCGCCGCCGTGCCGTTCGAGCGCGAGCCGGGTGAATCGATCGCCGCCGTGGCGCCCGCGGAGCTCAAGCCTGCCGAACCTGCTGCCGCCGAAGCGCCTGCCGCTCCAGCCGATGTCGCGGCTGCTCCCGCAGCACCGGCCGGTGAGGCTCCGGCCGTTGTGGTGGCAGCCACGCCGCCAAGCGATGTGCCCGAGACCGTAGCGCCCAAGCTCGAACATGCGGACGGCGCCGTCATCATCCACCGCCACGACACGCTTTGGCGGATTTCACGGCGTGTCTACGGCCATGGCATGCGCTACTCGACCATCTACCTCGCCAACCAGGATCAGATCAGCGATCCTGATCGCATCTGGCCGGGACAGGTGTTCAAGGTCCCGGAAAAGTCCAAGGAAGGCGAAGCCGCCGACCTCAAGGCGATGGGCAAGCAGGTGACGACAAAGACCAACTAGAGACAAGGCTTTCCAGAGGTCGAAGTCAGCTAGCTCGTTGAGCCGCTTAGGTGAAGTTTGAACCCGGTCATGTTCTGATCGCCCAGGTCGGGGCGTAGCTTCATGCTCGGAATCAAATAGTCGCCGCCATTCTGCCGGCGATAGGGAATGGGCTGCGCGGTAGCGAGCGTTCTCATTCGCTCGCGCAGGCGCTCGGCAGCGGGCTCGAAGTCGGCTTCACCGAAGCGGTCGACGCTATAGGCGACAAATGGCGGGAGCACGTCGTAACCCGGGTAGTAGAGAATCCCGTGATTGATCGGGAACAGCAAGTCGTCGATCTCTCCGTTGACGCCGCGAGGCGCATAGTGCTCTTCCCAGCCGCCGGCGGTCACGATCAACATTGCGCGCTTGCCCATCAAGGTTCCCTCGCCGTAGCGGTCGCCCCATCGCTTGTCGCTATGCTCACCCACACCGTAAGCGAAGCCGTAGGCGAAGACCCTGTCGACCCAGCCCTTGAGGATCGCCGGCATGGCAAACCACCAGAGAGGAAACTGGAGAATCAGCGCATCCGCCCACCGCAGCTTTGCGATCTCGGCCTTGACGTCCTCTGTCAGCGCGTCGGTCTCGAAAGACTTTTTTGATGCTGCGGCAGGCATCAGCCGCGCGTCCGGCGCCAAAATCGGAAAGTCGGCCCGATCAACCGCTGATTTCCAACCCTGGGCGTAGAGGTCCGTCACCCGCACTTCGTGGCCTTGTGCCTCGAGTTCTCTGATGGCGACGTCGCGGAGCGCGCCGTTGAGCGAGCGCGATTCGGGATGAGCGAAGACAAGTAGAATTTTCATGCAGGGACTCCGAGGACTGAAAAACTGGTCCCTTAGCTAGTGCCCGTCCATAAACGGTAAGCTGCTGAAATTACTGGAGGAATCACCAAATTTCCGCAGGAAAGGCCCGACGGTTTCAGG
>NZ_JAMYMV010000147.1:0-3993 GCF_040318715.1 Mesorhizobium sp. M1050
CAATCCTCTCGCGCCCCGGGCCTCGGGGGCGCGGTTAGGTGTATACGACACCCCCTGAACCTCCCGCGATAAGATCGCCACACAAGCGGGCCTGGGGCGCGCCCGGATGGCGCGGGCCGCTTGCCGTCACTTTTCGGTGTCGGTCTCGGTTTCGGTCTCGTCCTCGGGCTTCGAACGTTCTCTCGCCGCAACCTTGGCCGCCAGCTTCTCGGCCTTCTTCGCCGCCTTCTGGCGGTCGCGTTCCTTGCGTTCCTGATCGTAATTTGGTGGTCGCGCCATATCGGCTCCTTTTCACTGCTGGACCGGTTCGTCGTTTCACGGAAACGCAGAATCGCTCCAGCTCTTTGTTTGGCGCAATCCCCTGGGGGAAAGCGCTACGCGCTTTTTTCCGGGAAAACCGTTTGACACTTTTCCTGGAATTGCTTTTAGCGGCTCTGGTCCTGCCTAGGAGCATTAGCCGTCAAACACAACAGCTGAAGCGATAGTCCCCGGGCCGTTCGCGTCGATGATGGCCGGGGTTTGCAAGATGCGGGGCTTGCAAGATGCGCGGCACAATGATGTAGGGAGAGCCGGGGTGCCAAGGTATCCAACATATTGAGCGCTGCCCGTTTGTTTTGATCAAGTGAACTATGGCCACGATTCCCCGAACGACGGCGAAGGTTTTCTACTACGCGCGAAACGTCTTGCGCGACATCGCTCCACAGGCACTCTTCCGCCGACGGTTGGCGGGCCGTCTCGAACAGGCCAGGCTCTCGGATGAGGTGGTGCAGCGGCGGCTGAACTATTACAACAAGCTGTACGACGCGTTTACGCCCAGCCCTGCCGCGGTGCGGATCGACAAGCTGCCTTCCACGCCGACCATGTACTATTACGACCTCAAGGAATTTGCCCGCTATTTCGATCCGGCATTGCTCGTCGACATCGAATTCGGCGACGTCATCGAGGTGCCGAAGGTGCCGACGCTCGTCAAGGATCGGCCGATCCTCGCTGACGACAAAAATGCGGTGATCATGAAATTCAACAAATTCCGGCACTTCCACATGCCGGCCGATACAACAGCATTCGCCGACAAGCGCCCGACCGTGGTCTGGCGCGGCGATCTCAACAATCCCAAACGGACAAGATTTATCGACGCTGTGCGTGACTTGCCGTTCTGCGACGCCGGCTCGCACAAGCCAAACGCGCCGGCCGAATACAGCAAGCCTTTTCTCAGCGTCAGCCAGCAGCTGCTTTACCGCTACATTGTCTCGATCGAAGGCAACGACGTGGCGACCAACCTCAAATGGATCCTGAATTCGAATTCGCTCTGCCTGATGCCGCCGCCGACATACGAGACATGGTTTGCGGAAAGGCAACTTGAGGCTGGTGTCCACTATGTGCCGCTCGACCCGGATTTCGCCGATGTCGCCGATAAGGTGCGTTATTTCGAACGACACCCGGCCGAGGCGCAACGCATTATCGCAGCGGCAAATGCCTATTGCCGCCAATTCTCCAACCAGCAGCACGAGCAGGCGATCTCGCTGCTCGTGCTCTACAAATATTTTGTCCTCAGCGGCCAGATCGAGCCTGATCTCGAGGTCTGGCGCTTTATCCAGAGTTAGAGCGTCGCGGGCTTTGGCGCCGAATTTCGCTCGTCAGATGCCGCTTCGGTCAATCACCAGATCGGCGGGGCCGAAGCGGTCCTTTGCCGTCAGCTGCTGGTGCCAGTAGGGATAGAGCAAGGGCGGCCGGCTGACCGCGTCGAGGCGACCGCGTTCGTCGCCGGTGAGCACCAGGCTCGCCGCCGCGATGTTGTCCTGGAACTGCGCTTCGGTTCTACCGCCGATCACCAGCGAACTGACCGCCGGCCGGCCGAGCAGCCAGGCCAGTGCCACCTGCGCCGCCGACACACCGCGCTGCGTGCCGATCTCGACAAGCACGTCGACGATCCGCCACAGCCGGTCCTCGTCGCGGATCGGCGGTTCGGACCAGCCGGCGAGCTGGCGGGCGGTGGGGCTGTCGCGGCGGTATTTGCCGGACAGCAATCCGCCGGCAAGCGGGCTCCAGACCAGGACGCCGAGCCCCTGGTCGACGGAAATCGGCAGCAATTCATATTCCGCCTCGCGCGCTTCCAGCGTGTAGTGGATCTGCTGGGTGACGAAGCGCGGCTGGTGATGGCTGTCGCTGATGCCGAGCGCCTTCATCACCTGCCAGCCGGAATAGTTGGAACAGCCGACATAACGGATCTTGCCCTGGGCAACCAGCGTGTCGAGCGCGGCGATGGTTTCTTCCAGCGGCGTTACGCCATCCCATTCGTGTAGGAAGTAGATGTCGATGACGTCGGTCTTGAGCCGCTTCAGGCTCTTTTCGCATTCGCGGATCAGGTGATGGCGCGACAGGCCCTCATCGTTGGGACCTTTGCCGATCCGCATCCGTGCCTTCGATGCGATCAACACGTCGCCCTTGCGCTTGCCGCCGAGGGCTTCGCCAATGATCTCCTCCGAAATGCCGTTCGAATAGACATTGGCGGTGTCGATGACGTTGATGCCGGCATCGATGCAGAGGTCGATCATCCGGCGCGCCTCGTCGAGGTCGGTTTTGCCGACAGCCGAAAACGCGCCGGCGCCGCCGAAAGTCATGGTGCCCATTGTCAGCGTCGAAACCTTCAGGCCGGAACGGCCGAGAGTGCGGTATTCCATGTCAGTCCTCGCGATTGCATTAGGGAAGGGGCGTTGGGGAAGGCCACCCCGAATGTGGCCGCTATTTGTAGGACAATTTGAGCAGCTTGTCGCCATGCCACGACAACGGATCGATCGTGCCTCACGGGGTTTGCAGCGGCGACGTCATGTTCCAGGCTGCAATAAAACCGTCATTACCGGCCTATATTGAAGTCGGCTCAGGTGTTGCCGCTCCGAGACGCAAGCCAGCAACTAGGGGCGCCGACGTGGACCGACAGCGCTTGCAAGCGGAGCAACTGATATGACCGAGCTAAAGCAGAATTCTCCAGCCAGGGACTGGCTTGAAGCCGAGCTCGCCGACACGCTAGACGAGGACTATGAGCTCGAAATATCGGAGCCGGCGCTCTCGATGGAGATCGCCAAGATCTACAAGAACGCGCATCCGCCTTCGATCGAACGCATGCAGTATTTTCGCGACTTGATCACCTTGCAGTCCGAACTGATCAAGCTGCAGTCCTGGGTCGCATACCACAAGAAAAAGCTGGTGGTGATTTTCGAGGGCCGCGATTCGGCCGGCAAGGGCGGCGTCATCAAGCGCATCACCCAGCGGCTCAACCCGCGCATCTGCCGTGTCGTCGCACTGCCGGCGCCGACCGAGCGCGAGAAGTCGCAATGGTATTTCCAGCGCTATGTCCCGCATCTGCCGGCCGGCGGCGAAATCGTGCTGTTCGACCGCTCCTGGTACAACCGCTCGGGCGTCGAACGGGTGATGGGCTTTGCTCAGCCCGATCAGGTCGAAGAATTCTTCCGCGACGTACCGGAGTTCGAGCGCATGCTTGTCCGCTCGGGCATCACCGTCGTCAAATACTGGTTCTCGATCACCGACGAGGAACAGCAGATGCGCTTTCTGATGCGCATCCACGATCCCATGAAGCAGTGGAAACTGTCGCCGATGGACCTGCAGTCGCGTGTGCGCTGGGAACAGTACACCAAGGCCAAGGAAGAAACTTTCATCCGCACCAACATCCCGGAGGCTCCTTGGTTCATCGTCGAGGGCAACGACAAGAAGCGGGCGCGGCTGAACTGCATCGACCACCTGCTCAAGCAGGTGCCATATGAGGAGGTGCCGCACGAGGAGATCACACTGCCCGAGCGCGTCTTCAACCCCGAATACGAGCGCCAGACGCTACCGCGCGAGCTTTATGTGCCGGAGAAGTATTGAGATAGACGAAGCTGCGATCTCCCCCTCGCGGGCAGGGGAATCGCACATGAGTACAAAGGGACTCTTGTGTGGTGTGCGGAAATCGATTCTGAAAGGACCTCTGGATGATCGGAG
>NZ_JAMYMV010000148.1:0-3945 GCF_040318715.1 Mesorhizobium sp. M1050
TACCAGCGACACGCGTGCGCGAAATCATGTTGTCGTTGGCGGCATAGGCGAAGGTTTCGTCGAGCGTGTTGTCGCCGAGATTGTCTGATGAGACCAGCCGGTCGGCATTGTCGTAGACATAATTCCAACTGCCTGGGGGAGCGGCCCCGACAATGTTGGTGATGCGGCCGAGAGCATCACGCGTGAATTGCCGGTCCATCAGCATGCTGGCGCCGAATGCGTTGGTGATGCGCGTCAGCCAGCGCCGTGTCGGCGAGTAGGTGAAGGACGTTTTTACGCCGTTGGCGTAGGTGATCTCCTTGGTCTGGCCGTCAGCCTCGTAGATGGTCGAGGTGATGAAGCCGGGAGCGGAATAGAGCCTGTTGCCGGCGGTGTACTGCAAGTGGTTGGTGTTCGAACCGAAGTCGAGCTGAACGGGGAAGTATTGGACATATACGTTCTGGCCGGAGCCGTCGTGGACGTTGAACGTGGTGTTGGTGATGCCCGCGATGGTGGCATCCTGACGGGCAACCTTGCCGAGACCGTCATAATTGTAGAGCTGGACGGCGGCGGCGTTTTCCGAGCGGGTCAGCTGGCCGATGTTGTAGTAGCCTGATGCCGCCTGGTCGTGGGTGTTCTGCGTCAGCGTCACCGGGCCGCCGCCCGGCGCGGTGGCCGTCTTCAGCGTCAGCCGGTCCATCTGGTCATAGCTGAGCGTGGTGACCGCGCCCCGCGCATCGGTCTGGCTGACCAGCCGGTTGGCGGCGTCGTAGATATAGGTCCAGGTGCCGAGATCGGGATCGGACGCCGACAGCCTGTTGCCCAGCATGTCGTAGGTGTAGGTCCAGGTAGAGCCGCCGGGATCGGTGACGCCGATCAAGCGGCCGAGAAGATCGTAGGTGCGTGTCTCCGGCAGATTGAGGCCGCCGATGTCGCGGACAATGGCGGCGATATCGCCGTGTGTCGTCCATGCTGTCTTAGTCGGATGGCCAAGCTCGTCCGTCATCGTCACCGCATCCAGCCGCGGGTTGACGCCGGTTCCCGTGGCCAGTTCGTTCAGGTAGCTGCGCTGGCTGGCATCCAGCCGATCGGCCCAGTCGTAGCTGTTGGTGGTCCATTGCGCGGCATCGTCGACAAATCGCGGGAAGGCAGTGCGCAGCACATTGCCGCGCAGATCGTAGTCGGTGTCGGTGATGCGCCTTGCACCAGCCGCCGTCTCGCCGGGCGTCATTACCCGGTAGACCCGGCCAAGCCCGTCATACCAGGAGATGGTAAAATCCTCGCCGGCGCCATTGGGCAGCGGCGTGTATTTGATCAGCGCTTGCGCCCCAGGAGTGCCCTCGCTGACAAACTGATTCCTGACATAGGCACCCAGCACGTTCTGTGAGACCTGGTAGGGTCGGCAGAACGCATCGTAGGTGAAGGTCTTGACGATGCCGTTGGGATCCGTCTTGGTTGCCGGCAGCCCACACACGGCGTTGTAGGTGGCGGTCGAGACGAAGCGGGTGTCGGCCGTCTGCCCACCGGTGGCAAAATAGCGCGGCGCCCGCTCGGTTACGGGATAGAGGTGATAGGTCGCGTCATAATCCCATTCGGTCTTGTGACCGAGGCCATTGGTGGCCGATATCTTGTTGCCATAGGCGTCATAGGCAAAATACTGGTTTACCGTCTTGCCCGCATAGACGTCGCTGAAGGTTTGCGCCCAGGTCAGATTACCCTTGCTTGGCACCGCCCAAACGTCGGTTGTGTTGCCATCGTAGTAGTGGTGCGCGTAGCTGATGTAAGGGGCGCTGGCGTCGAGGCCGGCATGGCTGCGCTCGGCGATCAATGCCGAGACAATGTAGGCCGAAATGTTGGGCGAGAAGAAGCGCTCGGTCCAGGTCTCGTCGCCACCGACATCGGTGCGGCCATAGTCCTTGAGGCTGGTGACGTTGTTGTAGGCATCGAAGCCCCGCTCGACGCGCAAGTTGCGCGCGATGTTCTCGGTCAGCGTCGTGTCGGTCGCCGTGTTCTGCACTGTGTAGGGTTTTGTCGCCGCATTGACCGCATAGGTCTCTGCCACCTGCTTGTGCACGGTGCCTGCGCCATCCTTCCACACCGTCAGCGACGGCAGGCCGTAGCTTGCCAGATCCTGCCGATAGGTGGTCTCGATCTTCGATGGTGCGGTCTCGCCATTGGCCAGCGGTTTTGTCTCGACGATCGAGGCAAAGCCCAGGAACTTGCGCGCTGCCGGGTCGTACTTGCCGCCGGCATAGGTGTACGTGCTCACCGCCGTCTGGCCGCGACCATCACCGACAGAGAGCTTTGACACCGCATGCACCAGTTGCGGCAGGTAGTTGTTCGTCCAGGTCGACGACGGCGTGTACTCGACCGCCACCGTCCCTCCCAGCTCCGTCGTGATCTGCTTCACCAGGTTCGGATTGCCGGTGCCGGCATTCGAGATGATCATGCTGGTATAGTTGGTGAAATCCGGCAGCCCATCGCCGTTGAAGTCGCCGATTACGTCCCCGACTGTTGGAATCGATGCTGGCCGCGGGAGATTGACCGCAGCGTAAGTCGTGGGTGAGGAGGGTTGAAGAGAGTAAACTTTGATCAAACGTGTTTCACCCGGCCCGACAACAACGTTGTCGCTCAGCGTAAAAACGTCCGTTTTTCCATCATTGTCAAAATCACCGAGAATTGCCTTGCCGCCAAGAATGCCGGTGGTGGCTGTGAAGCTTTTAAAACCAACGCCGGTCGACAGATATACGGTGATCTCGTCGGCGCTTGATCTATACCTGGCAACGTCAGTCGCACCGTCGCCGTTGAGGTCCGCAAAGACGCAGGAGCCAGGATTCGAGACTGTGTCAAACTGGCAATTTATGTTGAAGGCAGTTCCGCCTGCTTGCCATTTGCCGCTGGAAAGGACGCCCTTTTTTGAGGGTGGTACTCACAATGAACAAGGGTTGTTGCTTGCCATTGCCGAGAAAATCACCAACGCCCATGCTGGTGTCGGTGAATGTGGTGCGTTTCTCGAGAGTATCGATTCCGTCGCCATTCGTGTCAGCCGCGAATGACGGATTTGCGGGAAGAGTGGAAACATTGCTGTAGCTTGGCAAACTGCTGCACAGGGCCTCATAGCCCACAGGCGCTGGGCTGCAGGCAACAGTTGTCATCGCGAGATTGGCGTCCGTCAGCACCAGCGAAGGGGTCGCTGAGTAAGTGTAAGTGCAAACCTCCCCATTATCGCGCGTGCTATGACAGGAAGCTGTTTTCGTATTCTGATACTGGGCAAAATCCATCGCGTTCTTGGTCGCCAGGAAGCGTCCAGGACCCAAGACGGTCAACACAGAGCTACCTTTCGGTGTAAGATCGGTGCCGAGTGATGACGTCGTTGTTGAAGTTGTACTGCCAAACAAACTATCTACGTCAAAAGGCACACCATTGCTGCCGAATTTTATTATTCTTTTGTAATGCTGTGTCTTCTTCGACGTCAATACTTCATGATCTCCGGTCGATCCTCCTCCTCCGTTGGTGGTTGTCGTCGTCGTCTCAGCATATTCGCAACAAAGTTCATCTCGACCGTCGAAGTCGACATCGAGGTTTTCTTTTGGATTCGCGTAAGTTGGATTGTCACCAGACGTCGGGATGTGCTCGTAGATCGGCGTGTTGACGGTGGTGTAGTTCCAGCCGGCATCCTGATAGGCCATTTGTCCAAGCGATTTCGACGTCCCGCCGCCGATGGTGCCATCGACGGCGATTGTTGCGTCGGTGCCGTAGCGGGTAACCTGGGTCAGCCGCGAGGCGTTGGAGAACGGTGCCTGGTCGTAGATCAGCTTGTAGGCGCCGCGCACCGCGCCACTAACGGTGATGCCAACCGTCTTGATGCGTTGGCTGGTCACAGAGATGTCGCGGCCATTGCCCATCAGGATCAGGTCGGGACGGGTCTCGTAGTAGAATTTTACGATGGTGCCGTTGTAGCTGACG
>NZ_JAMYMV010000149.1:0-3758 GCF_040318715.1 Mesorhizobium sp. M1050
TCCTTGCCCAGCATGAAGGTTGAATCAGATTTGCACGCCTAAGGGAATCCCACGCCGATTCAGCCTCAATTCATTCCGCTCTAGTTCGGAGCGTGTCGATGCCACGTCCCAGAATCCAGTTCACCACGGAGCCGAGTGTGTTGCCGACTGTGGCGACCGCAAGGAGCAGCGCCGGATCGCCGCGACCCGAGACGAGCAGGCCGGCGAGCACCACTTCCGATGAGACCGGCAGGATGGTTGCGGCGAGGAACGCGCTGATGAACAGCGCGCCATAGAGCGCCGCCACCTCGGCCTATGCCTGCACGTCGACAACGCCCATCATGCCCAGCTGCTCATGCTCGAGGATGTGGCAGTGATACATCCTCGGCCCCGGCCGATCCTGGCGCAGCAGCAGCCGCACCGTTTCGCCGCGTGCCACATTGACGGTATCCTTCGAGGAAAGGTAGGCAGGTTTCGAGACCTTGCCGTCGCGTTCGTGCTCGACCACCTGGAACTGCGTCCCGTGCACATGGAACGGGTGGTCCATGTCCGCTTTGTTGACGATCTCCCAAAGCTCGACTTGTCCTGCCTTGGCGACGATGTCGATGCGGTTCATGTCGAAGGCCGCGCCGTTGATCAGGAACCCCATCTCCATGCCGCTGGCGTTCATGGCCATGGTTTCGGTGAACACGAAGCGCCGGCTGACGGCAGGAGCGCCGAGGAACGCAATCGGCCGCAGCCTGTCGGGCAGCGGCGGGACCGGCTCGGCCGGCGTCCTCGAAACATTGACCGTGAGCAGTGTCAGGCCTGCATCGGCAGGACGGTCTGCGCCCATCCAGCCGCGATCGTAATCGAGCGTGTACAGCGTGTCAGGGCCGGGCTTGTCGAAAGACACGATCAGTTCAAGGCGTTCCGCAGGACTGAGAAGAATTTCCTTGGCTGCGACCGGTGCCTCCAAGAGGCCGCCGTCCGTTCCGATAATCATCATCGAGGCTTGATCGAAGGAAAGTCGAAGGAACCGCGCGTTGGTCGCATTGTAAAGCCGGAAGCGCCGCTTCGTGCCAAAGGGAACTGCTAGCCGAGGATTCTTCTGTCCGTTGACAAGCACATGATCGCCGACGCGTCCGTTCATCAGGTCCGTCATCGTATTGTCCGGCATCGTGCCGTCGGCGGCGAGGCGAAGGTCGGTGAAGACCAGCACCGTATCGCCATATTCGGCCGGGATCGGATCGATTTTCGGTTTGACGACGAACGCGCCGGCAAGGCCGCGATAGACTTGCTCGGCCGTCTTGCCGTGCGGATGCGGATGATACCAGTACGAACCCGCGCTGCCTTCCGGCAGGTCGAAGCTGTAGGTGCGGTCGGCGCCAGTTGCGACGGGGTCCATCGGATTGCCGTCCTGGTCGGCGGGCACCGGCATGCCATGCCAATGGATGGTGCTCGTCTCTTCAGGAATTCGGTTCGCGAAGGTGATCTCGACCCGGTCACCCTCGACCGCCTCGATCAGCGGCCCGGGGCTGGTGCCGTTATAGCCGAGGATCGGCGTGTCCAGTCCTTCGGCAAAACGCACCGAGGCGCGCTGGGCCGTCAGCTTCGCCTTGAACAGGCCGGGGGTGCCGGCTTCGTTGGCAAGGCGGGGCAAGTCGCGAAGCACTTTTCCTTCCGGCAGCACGACCGTGCTCTGCGGCGCCTCGCCCATGTCGTGGCCTGCGTGGCCACCCATATCCATGCCGGGCATGTCGTCCATCTTCATCTGGGCGATGGCGCGCTGGCTCACAAGAACCGTCGCAAGACCCGCCGCCAGAAAACCGCGTCGATGCATCTGTCGTCTCCTCGATCAGCCATTGAACGCTGAGGTCGATCCTAAGAGGACTGCCGATACCCGGTCAGGTCAATGCGGCGTTTAGGCCATCTGGTCGCCCCAGCATCATGGCCATTGGAACTCGTCCGTGGTCGAGCCGCCCGCGCAACCATCGCGCCAAAGACCCGCCATGGGCACCAACCGCCAGCGGCTCACACGAACAGCCCGCCTTAGCCGACCCTGACGACAAAATGCTTCGTCACCGGCTCGATGATCTTCCAGGTTCGCTTGAAATCGGCTTCCACGACGAAGGCGTCGCCGGGGCCCACCTCGACCGGCGTGCCGCCGTCGGGGGTGATGATGATGCGGCCGGCGATCATGTGCACGAACTCATAGTCGGCGTAGGTCGCGTGATAGCTGCCGGGCGTCGCTTGCCAGGTTCCCGACAACACCTTGCCGTCCTCGGTCGTGTGCTGGACGGCGGTTTTCATGGTCGGCTTGCCTTCGACCACGACCCAGCCCGCCAGATCGCCGGGTTCCGCGTTCTCGACGGCGCCGAATTTGAGGATCGTGCTGCGTGTCATGTCCTTGGCTCCGTCTATGCGTTATGGGCATTGTTTGCCCGGACGGGTCAGATATCCGATGCACCTGCCGCGGGCAATGCCGCCACCGGCGCCAGTAGGGCTCCGAACTCAGCTTAACAAAAAACCTGACGGCAGCCAGCTCGGCGGTGTCGGCAGCTTTCGTACCGGCAGGATAGGAATTTTTTCTTGACTCCGTGACCTCAGCTATGGTAGATATTTAGACATGGTGCTGATTTGCGCCAGTGACCCGCCGCACAGGCGGGTTTTTCGTTTGATGCTCTGTCAGCCAACGCGCCGGCTAAGGAACCCGTTAACCCGAGTTCGTTGCCTGGCGGCGCCAGGCGCCCGCGATACGGCCTAGGGTTTGTGCCGTGCCGAAACCAGCTCGGCCTTGCGCCTTGCCGTCTCCAGCCCGAGCCCGATGAAGGCGCGCGCGTGCTTGGCCAGCGCCATGTTGTCCGTCCAGAGATTGCGCCAGATGGCGGTCTTCTTCGACAGGTTCTCATCGACGATCTCCGACGAGAAGGATTCGAAGCTGAGGTCGTCGCGGTAGCCGATAGCCGTGAGCGCATCGAAGATCGCGGCGAAGTCGATATTGCCAGTGCCGAGGAAGCCGCGATGGCTTTCGCCAATATGGACATAGCCGATCTTATCTGCGGCATGGCGGATGGCCAGCCCGACATCGGCCTCCTCGATGTTCATGTGAAAGGTGTCGAGATGCAGGAAGATGTTGTCCGAGCCGGTATCCTCGATGAACGCCAGCCCTTGCGCGGCGGTGTTGAGCAGGTTGCTTTCGAAGCGGTTGACTATCTCGAGATTGAGCGTGACGCCGGCCGCCTTGGCCGTCTCGGCGACCTTCGCCAGCGTGCCGGCGCTGCGCTGCCATTGATCGCGCGTCGGCGCCTCGACCTGCAGTCCGTGACTGGTCGAGAGAATGCCGGCGACCTTCCGGCCGCCGAGATCGCGCGTCAGCGCGATGGTGTCGCTGAGGATTTCGACGCCACGCGCGGCAATCGCCTCGTCGGCGCTCGAAATGTCGCCATCACGAGGCAATCCGATGCTGATCGCGACGCCCAGGTCGAGATCGACGATGCGCCTGGCAAGCCCGCTTATGTCGACATTGGCGGGGTCGAGATAGGAGAACTCGATCAGGTCGAAGCCGGCCTCTTTGGTGTTGGCGAGCGTTCGTTCCAGATCGGCCTGCGCCGAGCTCGCCGACCAGACGAAAGAATGAATTCCAATACGTGACATCATCGTCTCCGGCTTCTGCACATCGGACCCAGAGGCGGAGCCGATGCCTGGACAAGACGTGGGGGGGGGGGGGGGGGGGGGGGGGGGGGGGGGGGGGGGGGGGGGGGGGGGGGGGGGGGGGGGGGGGGGGGGGGGGGGGGGGG
>NZ_JAMYMV010000150.1:0-3490 GCF_040318715.1 Mesorhizobium sp. M1050
GGGGGGGGCGGGCGCCCCCCCCCCGCGGGCGGCGCCCCCCCCCCCCCCCCCCCCCCCCCCCCCCCCCCCACCCCCCCCGCCCCCCCCGCCCCGCCCCCCCGGCCCCCCGCCCCGGCGCCCCCCCCACCCCTTGGTTCCCGGCCCGGATTCCAGCGTGCCGAGGTTGCAGGCTAGCCGATGCAAAATCGTTTCTTGCCCTATCTCCTGACTTTGCCCAGCCTGTTTCTGGCGGCGGTCGTTATTTTCTGGCCCGTCTGGGACCTGATCCAAATCTCGACACATGATGTCAACCGCTTCGGCCAGCTGCGCGAATTCAACGACTTTGCCAATTTCGCAGCGCTCACCGCCGATCCCGATTTCATGGCCGCGCTCTGGCGCACCGGCCAGTGGACCGTGATGGTCGTCGGCGGTGCGCTTTTGCTGTCGATTCCGGTGGCGATGATCCTCAACACCGATTTCTATGGCCGCGGCATCGCCCGCGTCATCATCATGCTGCCCTGGGCGGTGTCGCTGACCATGACCGCGGTGGTCTGGCGCTGGGCGCTGAGCGGCGAAAGCGGCATGCTGAATTCGGCGCTGATCGGCCTCAGCCTCATCGATCACAACATCCAGTGGCTGGCGAGCGCCGAGACCGCTTTCCCGATGCAGGTGCTGATCGGTATCCTGGTGACTGTGCCATTCACGACGACGATCTTCCTCGGCGGGCTGTCGTCGATCCCGGACGACCTCTACGAGGCGGCGGCTCTCGAGGGGGCGACGCCGCTCCAGCAGTTCCGCGAGATCACCTTTCCGCTGCTGAAGCCGTTCATCAACATCGCCATCGTGCTCAACACCATCTACGTCTTCAATTCCTTCCCGATCATCTGGGTCATGACGCAAGGCGGGCCGGCCAACTCGACCGACATCCTGGTCACCCATCTCTACAAGCTGGCCTTCCGCATCGGCAAACTCGGCGAAGCGTCGGCGGTGTCGCTGGTGATGTTCGCCATACTGCTGGTCTTCACCATGATCTATGTGCGGCTGGCAATGCGGGAGCAACGCGCATGACAAATCGGCTCATGACGGGAAAGCTGAAGCGCTCGATCATCGCCTGGCTGCTGCTGACGCCCCTGATCGTGGTGACGCTCTTTCCCTTCGCCGTGATGCTCCTGACCGCGGTTAAGCCAAGACAGGAAGTGCTGTCGCCGACCTGGTGGCCGAGCGAATTCCGCTGGTCGAATTTTTCCGACATGTGGGTGGCGACCGGCTTTGGCCAGGCGCTGCTCAATTCGCTCTACGTGTCTGTGATCGCCACCGTCGGCGCCATCCTGATCTCGGTTCCGGCTGCCTATGCGATGTCGCGCTTCCGCTTTGCCGGTTACGGCGCCTTGCGCCAGTTCCTGCTGATCTCGCAGATGATCTCGCCGATCGTGCTGGTGCTTGGCCTGTTCCGGCTGATGGCCGCCTGGGGCCTTGTCGAGAGTACGACGGCGCTCGGCTTCATCTACATGGCCTTCAACGTCGCTTTCACGGTTTGGATGCTGCAGAGCTATTTCGACACCATTCCGCGCGATCTCGAGGAGGCGGCCTGGATGGAAGGTGCCGGCCGCTGGTTGACCTTGCGCAAGGTGTTCCTGCCGCTCTGCCTGCCGGCGGTCGCGGTGACCGCGATCTTCACCTTCATCAATGCCTGGAACGAATTCGTCGTCGCGCTCACCATGCTGCGCAGCCAGGAAAGCTATACGCTGCCGATCCAGGTGTTTTCGCTGGTCGCCGGCCGCTACACGATCGAATGGCACCACGTCATGGCGGCGACGTTGCTGGCGACCTTGCCGGTGGCCATCCTGTTCATCTGGCTGCAACGTTACCTCGTCCGCGGGCTGGCGCTCGGAGCGGTCAAATAGCGCCTATTCACGACGGAGCTTTCATGCGCATTTTCACCGCCTCGCTGGCAACGGAAACCAACACCTTCTCGCCGGTGCCGACCGACCGGGCCTCGTTCGAGATGGCCTTCTATGCCGGGCCTGGCAAGCATCCGGAAACGCCGACCCTGTGCTCGTCGCCGATGGTCGCGCTGCGCCGGCGCGCGGCCGTAGAGGGCCTCACCATCATCGAGGGCACCGCCACCTGGGCCGAGCCGGGCGGCCTGGTGCAGCGGCAGACCTATGAGGCGCTACGCGACGAGATCCTGGGCCAGCTCAAGGCAGCACTGCCGGTCGATGCCGTCATCCTCGGCCTGCATGGCGCGATGGTGGCGCAAGGCTATGATGATTGCGAAGGCGATCTGCTCGAACGCGTCCGGGCCATGGTCGGGCCGGAGGTGGTGATCGCTGTCGAACTTGATCCGCACAGTCATCTGACGCCGAAGCGCGTCGCGGCCTCAGACATCCTCGCCTACTTCCTCGAATTTCCACACACCGATTTCTACGAGCGCGGCGAACATGTCGTCGAGCTTGGCTTGGCAGCGGTGCGCGGCGAGATCAAGCCTGTCATCTCGACCTTCGATTGCCGCATGATCCAGGTGCTGCCGACCAGCCGCGAGCCGATGCGCTCTTTCGTCGACCGTATCAAGGCGCTGCACGGCAAGGACGGCGTGCTGTCGGTCTCGGTCATCCATGGCTTCATGGCTGCCGACGTGGCCGAGATGGGCACGCGCATCCTGGTTGTCACCGACAATGACAAGGCCAAGGGCGACGCGCTGGCGGAACGGCTGGGGCGCGAACTCTATGCGCTGCGCGAGAAGACGGCAATGACGATGCTGAGCACCGCCGACGGCATCAATCGGGCGCTGGCTGTGTGCGCGGAAAATCCGGGCAAGCCGGTGGTTATCGCCGACATCTGGGACAATCCCGGCGGCGGCGTTCCTGGCGACGGCACCTTCGTGCTGCGCCAGATGCTGGAGCGTGGGCTGAACAATGTCGGCGTTGCCACGATCTGGGATCCGATTGCCGTCACCTTTTGCCTGGCGGCCGGCGAGGGCGCGGTCATCGACCTGCGTTTCGGCGGCAAGGCCGGACCGCAGGCCGGGGAGCCGATCGACGCACGGGTCAAGGTGCTGAGGGCGGTTGCGGAGGGTTGGCAAAGTTTCGGGCCAAGCCGGGTGACGCTTGGGCCGGCGGCCCTGGTCCGCATCGAAGGCACCGAGGTCGACATCATCCTCAACACCAACCGCACGCAGACCTTCGAGCCGGATATCTTTTCCAATATCGGTGTCGATCCGCTGGCCAAGGACATGCTGCTGATCAAGTCGACCAATCATTTCTACGCCGGCTTCGAGCCGATCGCTGCCGAGATCATCTATGTCTCGGCGCCGAGTTCGTATCCGAGCAATCCAGCGGTGACCAACTACACCAAGCTGACGCGGCCGATCTGGCCGAGGGTGGCGGATCCGTGGAAGAGTGACGCTGCTGTTCTCCCCCCTTGAGGGGGAGATGTCGCCGAAGGCGACAGAGAGGGTCGGGGGGGGCGGCCGGCGCAGCAGCGTGAGGAGCAGCCCAGCAGCCGCGGCCGG
>NZ_JAMYMV010000151.1:0-3337 GCF_040318715.1 Mesorhizobium sp. M1050
GGCTGGCGACACTCGGGATCGTCGTCTACGCCTCGGTCATGTGGGTGTCGGGCATCATGCAGGGCCTGATGTGGCGCGAATACGATGAGCAGGGCTTCCTGGTCTACTCCTTCGCCGAAACGGTCGCCGCCATGCACCCCTACTATGTGATGCGCGCAATCGGTGGAGCCATGTACCTCTCCGGCGCCCTGATCATGGCCTGGAACATCACAATGACCATCCTCGGCTACCGGCGCGAGGAGGATCCGATGCCGCGCTCTACTCCCGCCCTCCAGCTTGCGCGATGATGAGACAGAAAATGAGGTTGATGAACAGACACGCGGTCATCGAGAAGAACGCTACACTTCTTCTCCTCGGGTCGCTGCTGGTCGTGACAATCGGCGGCATCGTCGAGATCGCGCCGCTCTTCTACCTCGACAACACGATCGAGAAGGTCGAAGGCATGCGGCCTTACTCGCCGCTCGAACTTGCCGGGCGCAACATCTATGTGCGCGAGGGCTGCTATCTCTGCCACAGCCAGATGATCCGCCCGTTCCGTGACGAGGTTGAGCGCTACGGCCATTACAGCCTGGCGGCCGAGTCGATGTATGACCACCCCTTCCAGTGGGGATCGAAGCGCACCGGACCGGACCTCGCTCGGGTTGGCGATCGCTATTCCAATCTATGGCATGTCGAGCACCTGACGGATCCACGGAACGTGGTGCCGGAATCGATCATGCCGAGCTATGGCTTTCTGAAGGACACGCCGATTGCGGTGAAAGACTTCTCGACGCATCTGGTCGCAAACAGGCGTGTCGGTGCCCCTTACACCGATGACATGATCGCTAACGCCAATGCCGATTTGATGGCGCAGGCTGATCCCAATGCCGACACGTCCGGCCTCGAGGCCCGCTACCCCAAGGCCAGGATCGGCGATTTCGACGGTGATCTGCAGCAAGTCACCGAAATGGACGCCCTGGTTTCTTATCTCCAGATGCTCGGCACGCTTGTCGATTTCAAGAACTACGATGAGACCGCCGGCTACCGCTGAGGAGAATGGCGATGACGTACAATTTCATGCGGGAGTTTGCCGACAGCTGGGGCCTACTTGCCATGGCTCTTTTCTTCATCGGATCCGTTGCCTTTGCACTTCGTCCCGGCAGCCGCAGGCAAGCCGGCGAAGCAGCTCAAATTCCTCTGAAGGAGGACTGATCATGAGCAGCGATCACATTGACGAGGTTTCCGGCATCTCGACGACCGGTCATGAGTGGGACGGCATTCGCGAGCTCAACAACCCGCTCCCGCGCTGGTGGGTCATCACCTTCTACATCACCATAGTCTGGGCGATCGGTTACACGATTGCCTACCCGGCATGGCCGCTGTTGCACTCCGCGACAAAGGGCGTACTTGGCTATTCCAGCCGCAACGAAGTCAAGAACGAGTTGTCCGCGGCCGAAGCGGCAAAGGGCAAATATGTCGCCGCAATAGAGTCGAAAAGTGTTTCGGAGATTGCGGCGGATGACACGCTGCGCGAATTCGCCGTCGCTGCCGGCGCCGCCGCGTTCAAGCTCAATTGCGTGCAGTGCCACGGTTCCGGCGCCCAGGGGTCCAAGGGCTTTCCGAACCTAAATGACGACGACTGGCTGTGGGGCGGCGAGGCGGACCAGATCCAGCAGACGATCGAGCATGGCATCCGCGTCGCCTCCGACCCGGATACGCGCCTGTCGGAAATGCCCGCCTTTGGCGACATTATCGCCGCAGACCAGATCCAACAGGTCAGCGCCTATGTAGCCAGCCTGTCCGAAACCGTTGGCGATCAATCGATGTTGGCGCCTGGCGCCAAGGTTTTTGCGGAAAACTGCGTGGCCTGTCACGGTGACAATGCAAAGGGCAACAAGGAACTCGGCGCTCCAGATCTGACCGATGCCATCTGGCTCTACGGGTCAGGCGAAGCAGCCATCGCCGCCCAGGTCACCGCACCGAAACAGGGCGTGATGCCGGCTTGGAGCGCGCGCCTCGGCGAAACCAGGATCAAGGAACTGGCGGTCTACATCCATTCGCTTGGCGGCGGAGAATAGGAGCAGAAGCCTATTCTCGTCCTCCCCCTCCCGCCAAGCGACGAGGCCCGGCGCAAGCCGGGCCTCGGCATCATCCAGAACCGATGAGTCGGCTTCCGGCGAAATCGTCGCTGGTGACTGGAGCTTCTCGTGCTTGATAACACGCAAATAGAAAGGATCGAACCCACGCCGGTCAACTCCGCCAAGGCGCGTCAGCCAATGTATGCCGCGCGCAAGAAGATCTTCCCAAAGCGGGCCACGGGGAATTTTCGCCAGTTCAAATGGCTGGTGATGGCGGTCACGCTTGGTATTTATTATCTAACGCCGTGGCTGCGCTGGGACCGTGGCCCGTTCGCTCCTGACCAGGCAGTGCTGCTCGATGTCGCCAACAGGCGTTTCTACTTCTTCTTCATCGAGATATGGCCGCAAGAATTCTACTATGTGGCAGGCCTTCTGGTCATGGCTGGCGTCGGTCTTTTCCTGATCACGTCGACTGTCGGTCGTGCCTGGTGCGGCTACGCATGCCCGCAGACAGTATGGGTCGATCTGTTTCTGGTCGTCGAGCGGGCCATCGAGGGCGATCGGAATGCACGCATCAAGCTCGATGCCGCTTCCTGGAGCCCTCGCAAGCTCGCACTGCGGGTATCGAAACACGCCATCTGGCTGGTCATAGGTGCGGCGACCGGCGGCGCCTGGATCTTCTATTTCGCCGATGCGCCGACCCTGCTCGGCGAACTCTTCACCGGCACGACGGCTCCTGTCGCCTACTTCACCGTCGCCGTGCTGACGGCGACGACCTACACGTTTGGCGGGCTGATGCGCGAGCAGGTCTGCACCTATATGTGCCCGTGGCCGCGCATCCAGGCAGCCATGCTCGACGAAAGTTCGCTCACCGTCACCTACAATGACTGGCGCGGCGAACCGCGCACGCGTCATGCCAAGAAGGTCCAGGCCGCCGGACAGCCAGTCGGGGATTGCGTCGATTGCAATGCCTGCGTCGCTGTCTGCCCGATGGGGATCGACATTCGCGATGGCCAGCAGCTCGAATGCATCACCTGCGCGCTCTGCATCGACGCCTGCGACGGCGTCATGGACAAGCTCGGCAAGGAGCGCGGGTTGATCTCCTACGCGACCCTCTCCGACTACAACGCCAACATGATGTTGGCGACTGCGGGCGGCTCCGGTTCAGTCAATCCGTCGCTGGTCAGAACGGATGACGGCCTGTTTTCAGACAGGGTGGCTCATTTCCATATCCGCAAGATCTTTCGCCCGCGCACCTACGTGTACATGGCTATGTGGTC
>NZ_JAMYMV010000152.1:0-3268 GCF_040318715.1 Mesorhizobium sp. M1050
AAAACCCCCTGTGTTTGCCGGGCCCCATACCTTTTCGGGGGGGGTGAAACACAAAAACCACCACGTGGTTTGGGTTTTTGGGCCCCTAGTTTGGGGGGGGGGCGCGCCCCCCACCCCACCCCGGCGCTACGCGCCGACCCTCCCCATCAAGGGGAGGGTGGGGAGCTTAGCTATGCCTGACCTGCTTCTAGAACTTCGCTCCGAGGAAATCCCCGCCCGCATGCAGCGCAAGGCGGCGGGTGACCTCAAGAAGATGCTGACCGACGGTCTGGTCGAGGCGGGGCTGACCTATGAGGCGGCACGCGAGTACTGGACGCCGCGGCGCCTGACGCTCGATATCAGGGGGCTGACCGCACGCTCGAAAGATATAAGCGAGAAGATCAAGGGGCCTTCGACTTCAGCGCCCGAACAGGCGGTGCAAGGCTTTCTGCGCAAGGCAGGTCTGGCATCCGTCGCCGAGGCGCATGTCCATTCCGACCCAAAGAAGGGCGACTTCTACATCGCCCATATTTCGAAGCCGGGCAGGGCGGCGGAAGACATTATCGCCGAGCTGGTGCCGGGCATCATCCGCAGTTTTCCATGGCCGAAATCGATGCGTTGGGGCCCAGCCTCGGCCAAGCCCGGCTCGCTGCGTTGGGTGCGGCCGTTGCAATCGATCCTGTGCACCTTCGGCCCGGAGACCGAGGAGCCGGTGGTGGTCGATTTCGAGATCGACGGCATCCGCTCCGGCAACATCACCTATGGCCACCGCTTCCATGCGCCCGATGCCATCACGGTGCGCCGCTTCGACGACTATGTTTCCAAGCTGGAAGCGGCGAAGGTCGTGCTCGATGCCGACCGGCGCAAGGAGATCATCCTTGCCGATGCCCGCAATCTCGCTTTCGCCAACGGGCTCGACCTGGTCGAGGACGACGGGCTGCTGGAAGAAGTGTCCGGGCTGGTCGAATGGCCGGTCGTGCTGATGGGCGAGTTCGAGCAGGCTTTCCTGGCCATTCCGGCCGAGGTGATCCGGCTGACCATCCGCGCCAACCAGAAGTGCTTTGTGACATCGCGCCCGATCTCCCCCCTTGAGGGGGAGATGTCGGCGAAGCCGACAGAGGGGGTCGCCTCGCGTGAAGCGCTGGTGCCATCTGTGCCGAGCCCGGTCGAACCGACCCCCTCTGGCCTGCCGGCCATCTCCCCCTCAAGGGGGGAGATCAGCCAGCTTTCCAATCGCTTCATCCTCACCGCCAACATCGAGGCCAAGGATGGCGGCAAGGAGATCGCCCACGGCAACGGCAAGGTGGTGCGCGCGCGCCTGTCCGACGCGCTCTATTTCTGGACGACCGACCAGGGTGATTTGCCGGATCTCGGTGAGCTCGAGGCATCTGCGGAAAAGTTCGAGCTCGATCTGAAAAAACCGCTCGACCAGCGCATGGCGCGCCTCGACCATCTCGGGGTGACTTTCCACGCCAAGCTCGGCACACAGGGCGAGCGGGTGGAGCGGATCAAGTATCTGGCCGAAGAACTGGCGCCCATCGTGGCGCAGTCGATCTCCCCCCTTGAGGGGGAGATGGCCGGCAGGCCAGAGGGGGTCGCCTCGCGTGAAGCGCCGGCATCCTCTGACCGCGATAGGGCGTCGCGCCCCGTCGTGCCGCCCCCCTCTGTCGCCTTCGGCGACATCTCCCCCTCGAGGGGGGAGATCAGTGCGCTTGCCGCCCGCGCTGCGGTTCTCGCCAAGGCCGATCTCACCACCGAAGTCGTCGGCGAGTTTCCCGAATTGCAGGGCGCGATGGGCCGCAAATACGCTCTGCTGCAGGGCGAACACCCATCCGTGGCCGCGGCCATCGAGGAACACTACAAGCCGCAGGGCCCTTCCGACCGCGTACCGAGCGATCCGGTTGCGATCACCGTGGCGCTCGCCGACAAGCTCGACACGCTGGCTGGGTTCTGGGCCATCGACGAAAAGCCGACAGGGTCGAAGGACCCCTATGCGCTGCGTCGTGCAGCGCTGGGCGTGGTGAGGCTCTTGATCGAGAATGGGATCAAGCTTGCAATATTGAGTTTGTTAAAGGCCGCTCATTCGGCCCAATACGAACGGTTGCACAGGCGCAAGCTGGTGGTCACGGAACTAGATCCAACAGACTATGAATTGCCAGAGGATCATCCGGACACTCTTTGGGGGCAGGATGATTTTTCGAATGAGGTAGCGGAGATAAACGCGACAGACGGCTGTAACTACGCCCGTTTCGAAAACGGCCAGATCGCAGACGTGTTTGCGTTTCGTGGCTCGCTAGAAGTTCTCCCCGACCTCATCGCCTTCTTCCACGACCGCCTCAAAGTCTACCTCCGCGACCAAGGCGCCCGGCACGATCTGATCGATGCTGTGATCACACCGCAGTCCGACGACCTGCTGCAGATCGTGCGCCGCGTCGAGGCGCTGGGCACCTTCCTCGACTCGGAGGACGGCAGGAACCTGCTCGCCGGAACCAAGCGCGCGGCCAACATCCTGGCCGCCGAGGAGAAGAAGAAAACGGTGATTGCCGAGACTGTTGAGCCAGCGCTGTTGCGTGAGAATGCCGAGAAATCTCTGTTTGCGGCGGTGAATCAGGCTGAGAAGCAAGCCGGGGAAGCTATTCAAAACGATGACTTTTCCGCCGCGCTGCTGGCGCTTAGCGTGTTGCGTGAACCGGTTGATTCATTCTTTGAGCACGTTCTCGTGAATGATGAAGACCAGGCCGTGCGTGCCAACCGCCTGGCCCTGCTCGCCCGCATCCGCGCGGCAACCGGTCAGGTCGCGGATTTCTCGAAGATTGCCGGTTAAGGAAAGAAAATATTCTTTGTCCCCGGCCGTTCGAGCCGGCTTACAGTCATATGGCGATGATCTCTCCGTGGCAAAAGGGGCATGTTCCCCAACCCCACGGAGGCTTCCATGAATTCCGATCACGACATCGATGTGACAGAAGAAACCCGGGCTCCTGCCGAATCGCTCGAATCCATTTCCGAACACATCCTCGATCATGCCGCGGCCGCCGCGGTCGAAGCCGCTGACCTCTCGGATGACGACGAAGACGAAGACGTTGAAGATGAGGAAGAAGGCGACGACGGCGTGAAGGCCGAAGGCGACGAAGAGTCCGAAGAGGACGACGACAACGAAGAAGCGGCCTGATTTTCGGCCGCCGTTTCTGTGGATGGATGGCGGGGGGGGGGGGGGCGCCCCCCCCCCCCCGGGGGGGGGGGGCCCCCACAAGAGTTTTATGGGCGGGGCCGCACCCCCCCGTGTTTTGTA
>NZ_JAMYMV010000153.1:0-3247 GCF_040318715.1 Mesorhizobium sp. M1050
CATTATCCAGGGCGAAGTTTTATCTGGAGTTCTGCCGCTCAGAAGCTGGGTTCTGGCGAAAAAGCCGGCGGGGTTTGTCGACATAAAATCAGAGCGACTGGAGGAAAGAAAGCAGGTCTGGCTTCGGCTTCCATGGTTTGGTCTCGACGGGCTCGAGATCGGCATGTTTCCAGAAGGTCTGCAGCGCATCACGCTTCATCTTCAGGTTGGTGGCTATGTAGCGGCTCGTGGTCGCAATGCTGGCGTGGCCGAGATAGTCGCGGATTACGGTCACGTCAGTGCCCGACTGCAGCAGCGCGGCGGCGCAACTGTGGCGCAAAACGTGCGGCGTAACACGATCACGTGCCAGGGTCGGCCGATCCTGGGCTGCTGCTGAGACATGCTTGGTCAGAATGTAGGCCACTCCGTCGCGGGTCAGGGGCTGACCGTGACGGTTGACGAAAACATGCCGCTGATCCTCAGCTGTCATGCCGTGCAGGCGGCGCAGTGCATCGGCCGTTTGTGACCATATCGGCACGAGCCGTTCCTTGCGACCCTTGCCCCGTAGACGAACCTGCCGTGGTGGCATCAGTTGCAGATCACTCCATAGCAGGCCGGTCACCTCGCTGACCCGTGCGCCGCAATTGTAGAGAAAAAGCAGCAGCGTATAGTCGCGCCAGCCTTGGCGGGTCCGTCGATCGGGGGCCTCGATGATGGCCCGAATATCGGGAGCTTCAAGGTAGTGGCCAGGTCGAAGTCGCGCCCGCTTCGATGGCAGCGCCAGCACCTGTGTGTAACGGAGCGCATGGTCAAGGTCGTTGCGCAGAAGGTGCTTGAAGAAGCTGCGCAGCGCGGCACGGCGGCAGTTGCGTGTGGCGGCGGAATTGGACCTTGTGGTCTCGAGATGATCCAAAAACGCAGCGATCATATTGGCGTCGAGATCGTTCAGCCTGAGCGCGGCGACCTCGCGGTTCTGACGCTGGGCCGCAAACAACAGCAGCAGCTTGAGCGTATCGCGATAGGCGCGGATCGTGTGCGGGCTCGCGCCGCGCTGACGGGGCAGATAGGTGGTGAAGAAGGATTCGACGAGGGCGAAGAGCGCCTGTGACGCGGCCTGGCTCATTGGGGTTGGCGGGCGCATCGCAGATGCTGTTCGAACCGGGTACTGGCCAACTCCAGCAGTTGTGGTGTCGCCTTCAGGTAGACCTCAGTGCCAAGGAGGTTCTGATGGCCGAGATAGGCTGACAGCAAGGGCAACTTGGCGTGTATATCGACGCCTTCCTGTGCCCACATCGTGAGGCGGTGGACCGCGAAGGCATGACGGAACTCGTAGGGTCGGGCGCCAACCCGTCCTTGTGCGGATTTGATACCCAGGCGACGAAGAATCCGGCGGATAGCATCGGATGCGGAAGCGGTCGTAAGAGGCGAGCCGTTGCGGCGAACGAACAGGGCTTCCGGATTCGCGCAGTGCCGGTCGATGAGTATCTGACGCCGATCGTCGATGTAGCACCGCAACTCTCCGACTAGGTCATCCTGCATGGGCACGATGCGCGTGCGCCGCTTGCTGTCGTGGATCGTCAAAGTGCCGCGTTCGAGATCGACATCGGTCATCTTGAGGCGCGCGGCTTCTCCGAGCCGCAGGCCGGTGCAATAAAGCACAAGAATAAGCCTGCGCAGCATTGAGGCCCATATGAAGTGCCCCTGATGCGCCGAGGCGACGGCAAGGATTCGGAGGATCTCGTCCTGGCTGAAAATATAGGGGAAGAAGGTCGACTCCTTCACCGGCGCCCAGCTATGCTCGGGCACATAGCTGGTAGGATCGCGTCGCCGACGGAAAAGGCAGAGCTGCCGAATGACGCCGAACTCGTTGGCAAGCGTGACGGCCTTGCGGCCGGGGTGCCGCCCACACCAGCGCTGGATAGCCTCCGCCAGAGGGATGGGGTCTTCTTCGCCCCAATGCTGCCGGACAAAGCGGAGGAAACGGTCGATCTCGAAGGCGCCACGCTTATACGGATGGCCCATGGCGCGTTTGAACCGCAGAAAGCTCTCCGCGTCGCGCTCCAGCTCGGAAAGGATGACGATGGTGGTCATGCCGGCACCGGCAATGCGACATCACGCAACGTCTCCGTTGCGATCCGCACATAGGCAGAGAGCGACTCTGGATCGCGATGCCCGAGAAGCTCGGATACCACACGCGGCGGCGTGCCGAGCTCGATCTGGCGTGCCGCGTGGGAATGGCGCAGAACGTGGCTGCCGAGGAACGTGCCCGAAATCCCGGCGGCCCTGGCATGCTTTGCGATGATGTGGCGTATCGCGCTTGAAGCGGCGAAGGGGCCGAACGGTACCTTCATCTGCACGAACAGATGACGGGTCGGCGTGCCGCTGGGCCGTCCATCGCGCAGATAATGCGCCACCGCCTTGGCCACGGCCGGCAGGAGTGGCAGGGTGAAGGCTGTCCCCGTCTTTGGCCGGACGACCGACAGTGTGCCGGCTTCCCAATCGATGTCGTCGAACCGCAAGCGGATAGCCTCACCCGCTCCAAGGCCGTAAGTGCTCATCATCAACAGGAGCGCGTAATCGCGCAGACCCATTGGTGTCGACCGATCCACCGCCTTCAGCAGCCGCTGCACATTCTCCCAGGCGAGCGCCCGCCGCGGTCGCTCAAGGCGCGGCTGCACCGGCGCGATCACGGCTTCGCTGAGATCGACGGGAATGCGCCCGCTCCAATGCAGAAAACGCAGGAAACAGCGAATACTGCACGCAACATCGCTGACGTGCGACCGGGAATATCGTTGAGCGTAAGAGACAAGAAAAGCGTCGACATCAGTCAAGCCTATCGACAGCCAGCCTTCACCGGCTTGTATCAGGTGACCCTGAAATTTGCCGATGTGCTGCAACTTCTTGTGCACGGTCACCTGCGGGTTGCCCCGATGCCGGAGCAGGTAGTCGGCGTACTCGGCAAGCAAAGGCGTTGCCGGCGGCTTTGCTGGCCGCGGCGACCGCCAATCGGGAGGCGCCAACCCCATGCTATGATAGACTCGGTTGAGCGACTGCAGAGCACTCCGGAAAAGGCCCAGCGACCGCGGATCGAGATTCTGCCGCCGCGCATACCAGCCTATGAAGCGATTTGCCCGTTCGAGGGTGAGCTCTTCGCGCTCGATCAGCCCGTGTTCGGCGCAATAGGAGCGAAACGACCTGATCCTGCGCATGTAGACCAGCACAGCGCCAGGGCTCAGGCGGCGGTCGGCGCGCCAGACGCGGTAGATAT
>NZ_JAMYMV010000154.1:0-3224 GCF_040318715.1 Mesorhizobium sp. M1050
CATGCCTCTCTCATGGCGCGGGATTCCCCTGTGCCACAACGCCGGAGGGGCAGAATGCTCGAGTTCTATTTTTCCTATTGTGGGGTGCTCAAGCGCCTGCGTAGCGGTGCACTCGGTGGCGAGATGGATCGCCTCGCGGAGCATTTTTTCACCCTTGGTTATAAGCGAGCGTCTGCCACGATTTACCTGAGCCGGATTGCGCGCTTTAGCCAGTTTGCCGCAACGCGCTGTGGTCCGATGCCTATCTCTCAAGATGTCGTCGACAGCTATTTGTGCACGTTTACTACGGATACTCCACGCATTGGAGCAGTGTCGGCACTGGGACACGCGCGGCGAGTGGCTCCAGAACGCTTCCTTGCTGCTGTTCCCAGTGTAGATAATGATCCGAATGCTCCGCTTCTGAGCTCCTTTTCGGACTATCTGAGCAGGGTGTGCGGACTGGAGTCAAAGTCTCGCGAAGGCGTTCTCCTGGGCAGCCGCCGCTTTCTGGATTGGTTCCATCGCCACCATTCCGGCCAAGACCTCGACGCATTGACGGCTGAGCATGTCCTTGCCGCTGTCGAACATCGGCTGTCACTATCGGCGACCTCCGGTACCCGCACCGCAGCAACTTCTCACATCCGGACATTTCTTCGGTTTTTGTATTGGGCTGGCCATCACGATCAGGATCTCGCGCGCGTCGTCCCCAGGACGCCCCACTGGCGTTTGGCTCATCTGCCGCCGCGCCTTGCATGGGATGACGTTCGGCGTGCAATTGATATGATCGGCGCAACGGCACCGGTTGACGTCCGCGATCGAGCCGTCCTGCTGCTGCTCGCCACCACGGGCATTCGCAACGGTGAGCTGCGCGCCCTTCAACTGCACGATATCCACTGGCGAACTGGCGAGGTTTTTGTCCGGCACACCAAGGGCAAGCGTAATCGGGTGGCCCCGCTCATCGAGGAAGCCGGTGCCGCGCTCGCCGACTATGTCCTGCGCGCTCGACCGAAGGTGGATAGTCCGTATCTGTTCCTGTCCTTCACGCCGCCCGTGGCACCATTCAAATGCGCGTCGCCTGTTTCGAGGATCGTGCGGAAGCGGTTGCGACATGGCGGGGTTGAACTCGGGCAGGTCGCAGGTGCGCATCTCCTGCGCCACAGTCTTGCCACCCAGCTCGTCAAGCAGCGAAGGCCGATCAACGAGGTCGCCGATCTCCTGGGACACCGCAGCATCAACACAACGGCGCTGTACGTAAAGGTCGCGACGTCGCAACTTGCCGAGGTCGCACTTCCCTTTCCGGGAGGCGTGGCATGACCGCCTTTGCCCGATTCCTCGGCGAGAAGGCCGAGTGTTACATCGAGCTACGCCACTCCCTCGGCTATGCCTTCAGCAAGCAAGCCGGCACGTTGCGGGCTTTCGTGAGGTACATTGAGCGCGCTCAGTTCGATGGGCCTGCCACTCGAACTTTGGCGCTGGATTTTGCCCTCTCGTTCAGCGGCGCCGCCAACAGCCGTGTCAGTCGTCACGGCGTGCTGCGCCGGTTTTACGAATATCTCGCCGTCTATGACGCGCGAACCGAAGCCTTGGAGCGCAGAGCTTTCCCCAGATCCAGAGCGATTCCGCCTCCGCGAATCCTCAGCGAGGCCGAGTTGGCATCACTCATCGACGCATGCCGCCGCATCTCGCCGGGAATCCTTCTCAAGGGGCGGACAATGGCCACGCTGATCGGATTATTGGCGAGCTCGGGGCTGCGATCAGGCGAAGTGGTCAGACTTGATCGTTCCGACGTTGATCTGGCCAACGGGATTCTCCTCATTCGGAAGACGAAGTTCCGCAAGGACCGTCTCGTTCCAGTTCACACGACGACCCAGGCTGCCCTTCGTAGCTACGTCCATGAACGGGATGCCGCTTTTCCCATGCCCAAGGACCAGGCCCTTTTCCTCAGCTCTCGTGGCAATCGCCTCTCGGCGACAGGCCTGCAAAACGGCTTTGCCGAGGCCCGCAAGCTTGCTGGTCTCGATGGCGGCAAGCCATTAAGGCCACACGATCTCAGGCACCGGTTCGCCGTGACCCGTCTCGGCCTCTGGCATCAGCAGCGCGCAGACGTTCAGGCGTTGCTCCCGTTGCTCGCCACATATCTCGGTCACGCCAGCTACAGCGACACTGCCTACTATCTCACCGGTTCGGCAGATCTTCTCGCCATTGCGGCGGAGCGCGCCTTCCTCGACGGAGGTGCAGCATGAGCGAACACCTGCTGCTGGCGCCGCTCCTGGAGTCCTACTTTCGCCGGCGCTTGACCAAACAACGCAATGCGACTCCCGCGACCGTGGCCAGCTATCGCGATGCCTTGCGCATGCTGATCATCTTTGCCGCCACCCGATTGGCGAAGAAGCCGGCCGCATTGGCACTCGAAGACCTCGATCGAGACCTCGTTCTCGCCTTCCTCGACGAGCTCGAGGAGAAGCGCAAGAACGTCATCGCCACGCGCAACGCCCGACTAGCGGCCATCCGATCCTTCTTCCATCACGTAGCAGCCGCTGACCCGGCGTCCTTCGGTGTCGCCCAACGCGTGCTGACGATTCCCATAAAACGGGCTCACATTGAGGTGACGCACCACCTCACCAAGGCCGAAGTGGACGCCCTTATTGCGGCCCCCGATCAGAGGACGTCCCGTGGGCGGCGCGACCGAACGTTTCTACTGTTTCTGGCACGGACCGGCGCCCGGGTCTCCGAAGCCACCGGCGTCAACGCAAACGACCTTCAGTTGGAACGGCCGCACCCACAAGTGCTGCTGCGCGGCAAAGGGCGCAGAGACCGCGTCGTCCCCATTGCTAAGGACCTGGCGCGGGCGCTGACATCCTTGTTGAGCGAGCGCGGGATCGCCCATCACGAGCCGCGAGCGATATTCGTCGGCGCCCGCAACGAACGCCTGACTCGTTTCGGAGCGACCCATATCGTGCGGCGTGCGGCCACAGAGGCCGTGCCTACCAGGCCGGCCTTGGCCGACAAGCCCATATCGCCGCACATCTTCCGGCACTCCCTCGCCATGAAGCTTCTCCAGTCCGGCGTGGACCTTTTGACGATCCAAGCCTGGCTCGGGCACGCACAGGTCGCCACGACCCACCGCTATGCCGCAGCGGATGTCGAGATGATGCGCAATGGACTCGAGAAGGCGGGCGTCACCGGCGCTCACGGCGTGCGTTTCCGACCAAATGACTCCGTTCTGCAACTGCTGAACAGCATCT
>NZ_JAMYMV010000155.1:0-2691 GCF_040318715.1 Mesorhizobium sp. M1050
TTTCTCGAATTTCGGCAGGGCCATGTTCGTGTGCTCGATCAGCAGGGCCTGACTAAGTTTGCTGGATTCGAGCAGGAATATGTCGAAGGTTGAGGTCTCTCGGCATGCGACGGCAAGCACTCACGTGTTCCGCGGTAGCGGGCATCGCGCAAGATTGAGGACAGGCTTTCCTGAGCAGCATCCGCTCCCGGCAGCGGATCTGTTCCGCCTGACCCGCGCCCGATCCCAGTTGGCGCCCCCAACAGGCGCCCAGGCCATCTTGGGTTTTCGTTTCTTGGCGTGATCTCTTCGCGGTCCTCTCTAGGCGACATCGTCCTTACCCATCTGCTACAGCGACCAGCCTTCGGCGCCGAACTATGAGAGTTCATCAACGGCTTCCCGAACACCTTGTGCAACCGCTCGCTCGAGCCAAACGCGACCGGCTAGCGGGTTGTGTTCGCCGGCGCGACCATTGCAGAGATAACGGCCGAGCGTCAGTTGGGCATGGGCATGTCCCCGCTCGGCGGCGGCGGCGAACCATTTCTGCGCTGCCACCGGGTTGAACGACAGACCCTGGCCGTTCGCGTACTGTGCGCCGATCGCAAACATAGCCCCGGGGTGCCCGGCAGCGGCTGCCCGCTTGAACCACTGCGCGGCAGCCTGGGGCAAGCAGGCGCCGCCACGCCCGTTGAGGAGCATCTCGGCAAGCGCCACGCCGCGTCCATCCTGAAGCATTCGCGCATAGGCATATTGCGCGTCTGCCACGCCTTCCGCCGCCCGCCTCACCCATCGCGCAGCCTGCTCCTCGTCCTTGCGCATACCGGCGCCGACGCCCTCGGCAAAGCAGAGGTCGAGGTTGAACGCTGCAACCATATCGCCGGATGAGGCGGTCGCCTCGAACCATACAACAATGCTGGTGCGGTCGTCGGGCTCGCCTGCTCCTGCGAGGACCAGATTGGCAAAGTCGACCTGCGCTACCTGATTTTCCACCTTTTGCCGACACGCGCGGCCAGCGCGCTCCCTCTTCGACATCCCGGGCGACTCCGTTCCCGGAAAGATATAGCGATGCCAACGCACGGGCGGCAGCCTGATGGCCGCATTTGCCGCCCGTCGGTACCATGTGGCGGCGTCAGCATAGTCCGGCGGCGAACCCTTCACACGCCGATCGCCGAGCCGATAGGCTGCCTCGACATTCCCTGCCAATGCCGCGCGCCGCATCCACGCCTCGCCGGCCGCGACATCTAGATCTGCAAGGTCACCATCGATGAATCCCAGTCCCAACCGGTACTGGGCTGCGGGAAGGCCTTTTTCTGCGGCGAGCTGATACAGTCGTGCGGCTGCCGCTCGATCAAGCGGCACGCCCTGCCCATGTCGGTCAGGACGACAAGAAGCTAGATTGCGGTCGGCAGGCCGGCCTCGGCAGCACGTCGCACTTCGGCGGCAACCTTGACTGTGTGCGCAGGTTGCCGGCGCCGGGCGAGGGAAAGAGCAAGGCCCAGGCATCCCTCAGGGCAACCGGCTGCTGCAGACTTCTCGTACCAGCCATGCGCCGCATCCAGGTCGCGCATCGCTGCGGGCCCTCTGCTAAGGATATAGCCGAGGATTGCCTGCCCGGTTGCCGAGCCAGATGCGGCTGCTTTTTTTGCCAGATCGAGCGCGCCATTCGCGGGGCGGGCGCATTGGCCGCCTTACGCTTGGCGTCGCGTGTCCACTAATTAGGGCGGGCGCACGGCCGGGGTCGACGGGATGACCGTAGGACGCATCCGGAAGAGAGGAGAGCTACGACCCTTGGCGCAAAGCTTCAGGAGCTTAATCCCCTCCTGCGCGGATGGGCGAATTACTTCCGCTTCTGCTACGGAGCCAGCAACGTGTTCACCAGCCTCGACTGGTACACCGGGGATCGACTCTGGCGCTGGCAGCGGAGAGTTCGCCCAAACGCCAACGCGAGCGAAATCGCAAAAGGCCGACAACGCACCAGCCGCCGTCCGACGGTGAGACTGTGGCGCGATGGGTCCGTCGAGCAACATATGCTCGCATGGACTCCGGTCTGGCGGTTTCGTCTGGCGTGGATGGGAACGCCAAACTTCGCCATATCTTCTGGCGAGCCGGATGCATAACGAAAGGTGCACGTGCCGGTTCTGCGAGGGGTGGTGAGAAACGGACCGCCGCAAGGCGGCACCGCGCTCGCCACCTACTCTACACTTTAGCATGTTCCGCTGTGATATCGTTCTTTTGAAGATGTGCAGAAGAGCGACGACCTGATTCGCCTTCCTGGTGCTGTGGAGCTTGTCCAGCGCGTCGGCATTCAGCAGCATAGGTTGAAGCGTCCCGGCTGTGGCTGGAAGAAGGGGTCGCGAGCCGCACCCCCGCACTTGCTTGGAACACTGTGCGGATGGCCCAGGGATTTCCCCAAAGAGCGTGTGCACGCATGATCGATTCGTCCAAACGCGCAGAAGAATTGTGTTCTCCAGATCGGCTGGAAAGAAAGGGTTTCCGGGCCATTTTCGACTACATGTTGGAAGCCGGGGTGGATGTGCGAGGAGATTATGCACTCGCTTCGGCGCCCGGTCGGAAACGACGTCATCGCTAAAACTTCAGGCGCCGTAAGCCGACATGCCATCTACGATCGATGTATTCGTTCTCGAACCCTGCAAGCTTCGTCAGGCCCGGTTGGTCGAGCACACGAACATGGCTCTTGCGGAATTCGAGAAC
>NZ_JAMYMV010000156.1:0-2605 GCF_040318715.1 Mesorhizobium sp. M1050
CGCCCGCCACCCCACCCCCCCCCCCCCCCCCCGGCCCCGCGCCCCGGCGCCGGGCGCCCGCCCCCCCCCCCCCCCCATGAGGGGGGTGTTCAAGCGCCAGCATAAATTCCACTCACCCCGCCGTCCGCGCCAGCTGCATATCCACGAACTGCACGCCCTTGGCCGCCACCCCAGCCCATTCCGATTCCACGTCGAGTTCGAGATACCGCACCCATAGCCTACGCGCCTCCAGCAAATTGCCGGCGTCGAATTCCAGCCTCGCCAGGTTGAACACCGGATCGGCATAGGTCTTGTCCAGTGCGATTGCCTTCTGCAAATGCCTTCGCGCCGAAGCCTCGCGGCCTTGCTCGCTCATCAGTCCGGCGAGGTTGAACCACGCCTCGACGAAAGCCGGATCAAGCTTTATCGCCCGGGCATAATCGTGTGCGGCGTCCGCCGCGTGGCCGCCTGCGCGCAGGCAGTTGGCGCGGTTGAAGGCGGCAATTGCGTCGCTCGGGTCGATCGCCAGGCAGCGCTTGTAGAGCGCGGCCGCCCCATCATGGTCGCCGCCCTCCTCCGCAGCCTCGGCCTCGGCGAACAGCTCTTCCAGCGTGTCGTCGCGCTCTGCCCCGGCTGTTCCGAGGTCGAACAGCAACTGCCCGTCGAGTTCGCTCTGGCCGTCCTCAAGGTAGATCGCATCGGCGCGCCCGTGCTGCGAGCCGACATTGAGCGACTTGGCGGTGAGCGAAGCGACCGGGCCGGAACGATGGACGGAGCGCGCGATCGCGCCCCATGTCGCACCACCGGCGATGAGCCCGGCATATTTGCGCGCCAGGATCAGGTCGCGGAAGGAGTACGGTTCGGCGTCATGCTCGAACGCATCGAACAGGCTGAGCAGGTCGAGGTCGGCGCCCGATAGCCGCGATTGCTCGATCAGCGATTGCCGCGACAGCGAGGATGCTTCCGGCACCTTCATCAGCCCGAGTAGCCGCAGGAAACCGTTCTCGCTGAGGAGTACCCGCCCAGCCGCACCCTGGGCGACGATGCAGCGCTCGATCTCGGAGTCGCCGTTCTTCGTCAATCCAGCTTTCTGGAGCAACGTGCGGCCGAACACGACATGGGTGGTGCGCCGGGTTATACCGCGCCGTAGCTGACCGTGCTGGCGATCCACTTCGCGCGCGGCCAGCCTGAGCGGAAACGCCGCCAGCGCGCCGACAGTGCCGAAGACGGCCCTCGGGACGGCCGGTGCCGTCATTTCTTGCTCTTGCCGACCGCCTTCAGCAGATTGGCCTTCAGCGGATTTTCAGCAGCGCCGCCCGCTGCTGCCGCCTTCCTGGCGGCGGGCTTGGCAACCTCGTCGGCCTTGCTCTTCGACTTGGCCGGCGGCTTCGATTGCGACAGGCTCGCCTTCAGCGCATCCATCAGATTGATGACATTGCCGCGCTCGGGTGCCGCCGCGATGATCGGCTTGTGGCCCTTCAGCTTCTCGCGGATCATCGCCATCAGCGCGATCTCATAGCGGTCCTCGTAGTTCTTCGGATCGAAGGTGGTTTCCTTCTGCTTGATCAGGGCTTCGGCGAGCTGCAGCATTTCCGGATCGGGCTTGCCGGCCGGGATGTTGCCAAAATATTCAGCCGTGCCACGCACTTCGTTCGGGTTCCTCAACGTGCACACGAACATGCCGTTCTCGCGCGCGCCGATCGTCACCACGCGTTCCCTGCTGGACAGCACAAGGCGGGCGATCGCCAGCTTGCCGGATTTGCGCATGGCTTCGCGCAGCACGGCGAAGGTCTCTTCCGCCATCGCGCCATCGGGCGCCAGATAGTACGGCGCGTCCTGATAGATGACGTCTACGTCACCCTCGTCGACGAAAGCCTCGATGTTCATCGTGTGGTTGGATTCGATGCGCACCGCGTCGAGGTCGGCATCATCGATGATGATGTACTGCTTGTCCTCGTATTCGTAACCCTTGACCAGGTCAGAACGCTCGACGAGCCCCAGTTCCGGGTCGACCGGCTTCATATTGATGCGGTTATGGGTAGTCTTGTGCAACTGGTTGAACGAGATGCGTTCGCTGGCACTGGTGGCGGGGTATAGCCGCACCGGACAGCTGACCAGACTGAGTTTGAGGTAACCTTTCCAACTTGCCCTGGGCGCCATGAAACACTCCTACGCGGTCATGCACTGACATTTTAGCTTGAGCATGATCTTATCCGAAAACCGGTTCCCACTTTTCGGGATCATACTCTCTGCAGCGCTTTTCGTCCGAAGGACGAACGAGGCTGCGGAAATCCTACACCGACCCCGCACGATACAGGGAAATTCCTGACGAAATGTTCCGGTACGTCTTTGTGGTCGTGGGGCAAGAATAATTCAAATTGTCGAAAGCGTCGATGGACTCTGGGCTCGGCTTCGCCGGACCTGGGTTCCTCGCCCCCATGAAATGGGGGAGAGGTGGCTCGGCGAAGCCGAGACGGAGAGGGGGAATGGCGCAACCCTATCCCAAGCTGGATCAGAGAAGCCATCTTCAACCGCTGGCGCCGCCCCCCCAACCCCCGCGCCGGGCGGGCCCCCCCACCCCCACAAGGGGGGGGGGGGCGGGGGTGTGTTGGAGTGGGCAGGAAAC
>NZ_JAMYMV010000157.1:0-2430 GCF_040318715.1 Mesorhizobium sp. M1050
GGCTGGCGACACTCGGGATCGTCGTCTACGCCTCGGTCATGTGGGTGTCGGGCATCATGCAGGGCCTGATGTGGCGCGAATACGACGAGCAGGGCTTCCTGGTCTACTCCTTCGCCGAAACGGTCGCCGCCATGCACCCCTACTATGTCATGCGCGCAATCGGTGGAGCCATGTACCTCTCCGGCGCCCTGATCATGGCCTGGAACATCGCCATGACCATCCTTGGATACCAGCGCGAGGAAGAGCCGATGCCCGGCTCCGTTCCCGCCCTTCAGCCTGCCGAATAAGGAGCCAGAAAATGGGCTTGATGGACAAACACGCGCTGATCGAGAAGAACGCCACGCTTCTTCTCGTAGGTTCACTTCTCGTCGTCACCGTGGGTGGCATCGTCGAGATCGCACCTCTCTTCTACCTCGACAATACGATCGAGAAGGTCGAAGGCATGCGGCCCTACTCGCCGCTCGAGCTCGTCGGGCGCAACATCTACGTGCGTGAGGGATGCTATCTCTGTCATAGCCAGATGATCCGCCCGTTCCGTGACGAGGTCGAGCGCTATGGGCATTACAGCCTGGCGGCCGAGTCGATGTATGACCATCCCTTCCAGTGGGGATCGAAGCGTACCGGCCCGGACCTCGCCCGGGTTGGCGACCGCTATTCCAATCTATGGCATGTCGAGCACCTTACGGATCCACGGTCCGTGGTGCCGGAATCGATCATGCCGAGCTATGCGTTCCTGAAAGACACGCCGATCGAGGTGAAGGACTTCTCGACGCACCTGGTTGCCAACAGGCGTGTCGGCGTCCCCTACTCCGATGACATGGTCGCACACGCGAACGCCGATTTGATGGCGCAGTCCGATCCCAACGCCGACACCTCCGGCCTCGAGGCCCGCTACCCAAAAGCCAAGACCGGCGACTTCGACGGCAACCCGCAACAGGTGACGGAGATGGACGCGCTGGTCGCCTACCTGCAGATGCTCGGCACGCTGGTCGATTTCAAGAATTATGACGAGGCCGCCGGCTACCGCTGAGGAGTTTTATCCATGGATTACAATTTGATGCGAGAGTTCGCCGACAGCTGGGGGCTGGTCGCCATGGCCCTTTTCTTTGTCGGCGCAATCGCCTTTGCCCTGCGCCCCGGCAGCCGCAAGCTTGCCGACGAAGCTGCCCGGATTCCCCTTGAGGACGAGCGATCATGAGCGACGAGCACATCGATGAAATCTCTGGCGTTTCGACCACCGGCCACGAATGGGATGGCATCCGTGAGTTGAACAACCCGCTTCCGCGCTGGTGGGTGATAACGTTCTACATCACGATTGTCTGGGCGATTGGATACACCGTCGCCTATCCGGCATGGCCTTTGCTGCATTCGGCAACAAAGGGCGTTCTCGGCTATTCGAGCCGCAACGAAGTCAAGAATGAGCTGTCGGCGGCTGAAGCGGCGAAGGGAAAATATGTCGCCGAGATAGAATCGAAGAGTGTTTCGGAGATCGCGGCAGACGATACGCTACGCGAATTCGCCGTCGCCGCAGGTGGCGCCGCGTTCAGGGTCAATTGCGTCCAGTGCCATGGTTCCGGCGCCCAGGGCTCCAAGGGCTTCCCCAACCTCAATGACGACGACTGGCTGTGGGGCGGTAAGGCGGATCAGATCCAACAGACGGTCACGCATGGCATCCGCTTCGCTTCCGATCCGGATACGCGCCTTTCGGAAATGCCGGCCTTTGGCGACATCATCACCGCCGACCAGATCAAACAGGTCAGCGCCTATGTGGCCAGCCTGTCCGAAACCGTTGGCGATCAATCGATGTTGGCGCCTGGCGCCAAGGTTTTTGCGGAAAACTGCGTGGCCTGTCACGGTGACAATGCAAAGGGCAACAAGGAGCTCGGCGCCCCGGATCTGACCGATGCCATCTGGCTCTACGGATCGGGCGAAGCGGCCATCGCCGCCCAGGTCACAACGCCGAAACAAGGCGTGATGCCGGCCTGGGGCGCGCGCCTGGGCGAAACCAGGGTCAAGGAACTGGCGGTCTACGTGCATTCGCTCGGCGGTGGAGAATAGGAACGGGGGTCTATTCTCCGGCCCTCACCGCCCAAGCGACGAGGCCCGGCTCTGCCGGGCCTCGATTTGTTTTCGTCTGCCCCGGCGATTGACCTGCATCAACGCGGCGCAATCCGGTGGGCGGCACAATACGGTCGACGATGTATTTCGCGCATCTGCCTGCGCCCAGTCAGGACAGTTGCCCGGCGAAATCACGAGCCGCGCGACGGGAGAAACCAGTGCTGGACAATACGCAGGTAGAACGGCTCGAAGCGGAGGCGGTCAACTCCGCCAAAGTGCGACAGCCGATGTATGCCGCGCGCAAGAAGATCTTCCCAAAGCGGGCCACGGGGAATTTTCGCCAGTTCAAATGGCTGGTGATGGCGGTCACGC
>NZ_JAMYMV010000158.1:0-2198 GCF_040318715.1 Mesorhizobium sp. M1050
TCATAATAGCCCTTGAACCGGTCGGCCGACAAGCCGCAGAACCAGCAACCGACGGTGCAGCCTTCACTCAGCTCGAAAGCGATGATGGGGTGCGTGACCGACGGTGCCAATTCGCCCAATTCGTCGTTGCAGCGGCGGATTTGGCGCTCTCGCCAGGCATGGAAGCGAGGGTTCACCATCGACATTTCGCCCTCGGCGCGCAGCATGTCGCGATGGCGCAACATCTCGCGCATATACTCGTCCCACATCATCGCCAGCGGCCACGGGGCAGACTCCGGCTTGAAGCGATGCTTCACGTAGTCTCCGCACCAGAGCGGCAGCATCTCCATTGGGTCAACTTCAATGCCGTAGCGCTCTGTTACCGATCGAGGGGCGTCGAGGTTCTCCGAAAGGGTCGTGCGGAATTTCCTATCACCGACCAGCCGCTCCATGAAGCGCTTGACATGAGGCAACGTTCGCCGTTCCTGCGGCGTGCGCTGGTCAAAGATTTGTTGCCAGTGTTCGCGAGTGTACGGGTGAGCCCTTGAAGCGGCCCGTTGTACGCCGGATATCATGATCGCATCCTCGACCGCGGTTTGCTTTGATGTTACATTAGACCGGCTCGTACGAGCCAATGCGGTTATGTTGCGACCACAACAACAATTACGACAATTAATACGACCGCAGCGAAGCCAGTTCTTCCTCCGAGTTGCGCAGGGCTCATGGATACATCAGCAGAATTAGCCAACGCGGTGGTCTGTACAAAGCTGGTTAAGGCCGGAACGCTCGAACCGCGCTTGCGGCCTGCAATCGCGCCGAGCTTCTTCGTACTGGACTTCTGTCGGCTGTTGGATCGGATGTAGCTTTTAACCTCGTCAAGCGTGATGTTGTAGTTGAGGCTCTTTCCAATCGCTACGATCGAAGCGAGCCCTCCAACGCGCCGTTTGGCGTTTTCAAGCGGACTGCCTTTTTTTCCTAAATCGTTGACGAATCGCTCTAAGTCAGTTTTCCGCATAATGAATTCGTGCTCTTGCTTAAGTTGCTCGCTCTCACAAGCGATCGGATGATGCTTCCGCGAACAAGCAAGCGCCGTACCAACCTCAAAATTCTGATTTGCGCGTTCTCTGACCGTACGCATTGTCAACTTGCCGACCTTTTGGGTTGGGAATCGACAATTGGCCCGCTCCGTGCGATGCGGGTGAGGATTTCCCCAAACTTGGCCTGCCGTAATAGTGGGTGGTCGAAATCAAGACGCAAATCCGCCAGCGTTTGTCGACATCCAGGCATTCTGCGCATCGTTCTCGATCGCATCCCCAACATAGCCCGACGGGCGCCGGACGCCCCGAAAACGAACCCGCTGACCTTTCAAATCCGCAAACCCCGCCTTCCATCACAACGGATGATCGCCGGCGCCCATGAGGCTTGTGAAAAAGCACCGCAAGGGCAACCACATCGCCGCTTCAGGCGCCAAAAAACTCATCGCCTGCATCAAGGGGGCTAGGCGCCACTCGAGAACTTTCGGCGGGCGCAACGTGACCAAACTCATTCAAGTCTTGCCGGAGGCTGCCAAAGTGAAAGACGTATTAGGTCCTCACGCTCGGAATCGAAACGGGACCGATCTACGATGTTTCGCGATAGCGGCCCTTCTCGAACCACAAGTCGCGCAATCCCTCGAGCATTGCCTCGCGCGGAAGCGGTTTCGGCCGCCGCTCGTCCAGGCGCTTCCGCGCCTGATCAAGAATGCGCAGCGAAATGATCCGTGGTAAGATCGTCGTGCCAACCCCTTCGAGGTTGCGGAATGGGCGGCTCTGAAGCTTGGTCGCCTTCTGGTTATTGACGTAACGCGCGATTCAGAGCTCGTTGGTCAAAACGCCGAACAGTGTCACCGATGTTCAAGGTCGGCCGAGATCGCCCGGAATATTCTTCCGTCGAAGGTCGCCCAAGAGGCGCAACTCGACGGCCGCTGATGCGATCGGGGTCGAATCGACCGGCAGCCCGTGCCCCATAGGTGTTAACTTAGGGGTAGACTGGTGGAATCGAGATGAGTCCTCAGCCAGTATGCGAACGAATGATTCGATTGAAGCCGACTGGCAGGCTCTGTCAGGGCGGAATCATGAATCGTTAACGCTCTGGCAACCAAGCGGGATTCTGTTGGCCGGGAAGGAGACCGGCGATGGACGCAAGCTTTCTCGATCATATTGACGACATTGAAGACCCTC
>NZ_JAMYMV010000159.1:0-2097 GCF_040318715.1 Mesorhizobium sp. M1050
CATGTGAAGGTCGTCGGCGCCAGCCTGGACAATGGGTTGCTGAACATCGATCTCAAGCGCGAGCTTCCCGAAGAGATGAAACCGCACCGGATCGCAATCGCCGGCAGCACGGCAAAGGCAGCGCCGCGACAGATCGAAGCCGAAAAGAACGCGGCCTGAAGTCAGCGTGAATCAGAAGCGACAGGCACCCACTGACGCATAGAGCAGGCCGGAGGCGGCACGTCGCCGTCTCCGGCGCATCCTTCGCTCCATCGAAGAGACGAATGATGCAGGTGCAAGCAAGTGAAGTCATTCGATTCCAAGCGCGCGAACGAGTCGTGGAAAATTGCCGGCGCGGATCTTTCTGGAATCGGCTTCAACTGGCCTTTGCTGCAGACCAGCTACGGCGCTGCTTTGCAGGGCGTCGCATCATGGGCCAGCGTTGGCGGAACCTTGAGGCGATTTATGCATCGACGTGGTGATGAGTGAGCGTGTCTCAATCGCTGACAACCGTTCGCTGCCGGGCGCGATCAGCCCTTACGAGTAGACGCTTATCAACAAATTGCGCCACAGCCTCACCGTGGAGAACCCGTGAGACTTGATCATTATCCCGCCCTTGCTTGCCATGCTGGCCCTGCGCTCGCAAGGCGCCTTAAGATTCTGGCTGTTCGTCTCGCCATTTCCTCTTGAACTGAAAAGAGGCGATTCCGATCTTTTCCACAGCTGCCGCGTGGTCTGCCGAGTTCGTCGGCTTACCCCTCATCTTGGCGACAGGACGAGGCAGAAATCGGTTGGCGCACGATTCGAAGGGAGGTCATTATGGAAAGTGAGATGTTCAAACATGCGATTTTCGTACGGGACGATACCTTTGCTCTCCGAAAGATCGTTTGCCTCATGGATGCGATAGAGTTTCTGGAGGAATGGCCGGTCGAAAGGCGAGGCCTCCTTCACGCGGCGGCATGTGACACTTGCTACGCTGCGTATGATGGTCGGAAGTCCGTCGAGGCGGCGCACAAGACGTTTACGGCTTGGGCACGCAGGGTCGGTGTGATCGACAATGTGCCTGTGGCGCCGCACTGGATGACAGGGCCGAAGATTGGCGGCGTAAATCAGCCTATGGACATTGACGGCTAGCCCGTCATCCAGCGGCTAAAGACGGGGGCAATTCGAATCGCCGCCCGATGCCTCGTCGTACGACGGCAAGGCTCGCGGAGTTAGGGGCTCACGCGAAATCGGGATTGGTCTTCGAAAAAGCTGTAGCCGGCTTCTCAGAATTAATGGCTGCCGCCGGGATTCCCTTGGGCCGGATCCGCCAGGTCTCCTTCTTCGTCAGGTTGGATCAGATCGATTAGATTTGCCATCCGTGTTCCTGGCAGCGGTCGTCCCTCGCTCATCAGCGCCTCATCGGCAAAAGCCCAGGCCCATGCCTCTCTCAACTCCTCGAGCGAAGCACCGGACGCAATGATTTCAGCAATCGTTGCGTCGTCTACGCGTCCGAGGATCGAGAGAACGTCTTGGCGTGTCATGCTCATCCTTTCCTCCGTCCGAAATGCTAGCGAAGCAGATGGTGTTCGAAGGACTATTTGCAAGAGGCGTCCCCCCGGCTTTACGCTTGCGACGGCGAGTCCGGGGCAGAGATGGCATAGTCGGCATGCAGCCAACAGTTGGACCTGAATCGGACAGCGAAGCGCCAGCTGCCACCCTCCAAGTCCGCCGCGAGACACTGGCGATACGAAAGTTCATCCGGCAGCAGCGGCGATCATCCCCTTTGACTGGGGTAATCCTTTTGGCGCAATTGCGTTAAACGCTGAGGTACCGTCAAATCGCGGATATCCCGTGGGGAGAGTGACAAGTGCGGCGGGTCATCAGCCCCTCCAAGGTCGCCCGCTGCACCGTCATTGCCCCCAGGTTAGATGGTGGTCATTCACTGTTCATTCATCATATTAGGCCACGATCATATGCAGACATGCTAGGTAGCTCGTACATGCCTCAAGGGCCCCGGTGCTGGGTGATGCGCCGGGGCCTTTAAGTTTCATCTCCGTGTCGTCAGATGCCGCCGCCGCTGTCGTATTGGTCTTCGGCAATGTCGCGCTCGTTCAGCCAGTGTTCCAGGGCGTC
>NZ_JAMYMV010000160.1:0-1992 GCF_040318715.1 Mesorhizobium sp. M1050
CGGCATCGCTCTCGGCAGAAAGTCCTGGCTGTTCTGCGGTTCCGATCGCGGCGGACAGCGCGCTGCCGTTCTCTACAGCCTGATCATCAGCGCCAAGATGAACGATATCGACCCGCAGGCCTGGCTCGCCGATAGCCTGGCGCGCATCGCAGCCCACCCAGCCCATCGGATCGATGATTTGCTGCCGTGGAATTGGAGATCCGCACAACTGCGGACCCAATCAGCGGCGGCCTGATCATGCAGCGCAATAAGGTGCATCACGTCTACACCGTCGAACGTGTCGCCAGGGACCTCGGCGTCAGCGATGCGCTCATCCAGGACCTGACCCTCGGTCTCGAGCCCGAGGACGGCGTCATCTGGGTGTACGGCGCCAACGATGACGACGGAATCTTGGCCTTCACCGATGAAGGCATCGAGGAGGTCAAACTCCTCCTCGAAGAATATCATCGCGTCTCCCCATCGAAAGCTTGACCCTGCACCGCAGTGCTCATGGCCGCCGGACACGCACGTCTGCGGTCTTCACCGGACGGGTACGTTCCAGTCACGGCCTTCGATTCGGCGATGGCTTGCAAGCGATGAACATGTATGGCGAGAGCAGAACGTTTGGGGCGGGGCGGGACGAAGAGGTTGCGGAGGGCTGACAAGGTCGAGACGAAGCGTTGCAGGCCTCCCGGCGATCGGACCCCTGCATCATCCGCTCCCGTTTTCGCGGCGGCACATGGGAATTCTCCGCTCCGTTGTTCAACCCCTTGTGCGACCGGTGCTCGACGTCCGGCATCACCTGTCGCTTTGCCGCTCCATACGAGCGCAGCTAGTCGGTGATCATGCGCTTCGGCGCGAGCCCCTGCTTCTTCAACAGCCGCGTCAGCAAGCGCAACCTCTCGCAGGGTGCGCTCTCAGAGTTCGTTCCTGCGCAGCTGCCTTGTTATCTCGATACTGGATAAGAGTCTACGAACCTACGCGCCGCATAACGAGCTTTGTTGCGCTGGTCGGTTCCGAAGGGTGGCTCTATGCATCGCAGTGGCGGACGCGAAATCCTCACCATCCTTCTGCATCGCGCTATTTGGCCTGCCGAAAACCCAATTTCGCCGGCACGCTGCCGCTGAATACGATGATCATCTCGCATTCTTGATATGGAGGCTGTCGTCCTTCCTGGGTACGCGGCTGACGGCGACGAAATGTCAATCGGCTTCTACCAGCCTGATCAATTACGGCGAGAGCTACCGGTCCGGAGATCGCATCAGCGCCTCTGTCGTCAAGAGAGCTGTTCTGCTTGACCCCAGCCATGGAGCTCAACGCCCCGCGTCGGAGCGCTCCCTGCTTCTGAAGGAAGCCATTAGGTCCGCTCGGGCTTGATCGGAGGCTTGGCTGATGGACGTCGTGGTTGCTTCGCTCAGTTGCCGCCCCATGGCGCGGCTTTGCGGATTATCAGTCCTCTGCCTCTTCGCCGGTCTCAACAGCGCTGTGTAATGTTCATTGTTTATGATGACGCCCCCGCTGTTCACGAGGTTGCTCCTGTCAAGTGTACTCGTCAGTCCGTCCTGGGCCTCGCGCGTCTTGCCCAAGTGCCGTTCAAACGGCGCTGGCGCGACTTGTTGAGCTCGAGAGATGGGTCCCTGCTCTCCTGCGTGGCCATGAGCTTGTGCCGCGGTTTGCGCAGCGGCGTCCCCAATGGCACGAGCCTCCATGCCGACTGCGTCTTCCGGACGAGCAGCAAGGGCAATTTCGCGCCCGGGTGCGAACTTCCGGAGATGAGCTAGTGCACTGATCTCAGCGGTTTTCATATAGCGCTTGGCATCTTCATCCAGCGACCGCTCGTGAAGCCGATCCGCAATCCCCGGCTTTTTGTTTTCAACCAGGCATTGACTGAAACGTCTAAGAGCAGACCCATAGACCTCAACGGTACGGGGTTTCGGCCCGGTCGGCGCTGCCTCGTACGCTTTGATGAGAGCCGCTGTGTACTCTCTGATGAGCACGGCGTCGGCAGGGTGG
>NZ_JAMYMV010000161.1:0-1959 GCF_040318715.1 Mesorhizobium sp. M1050
CGCTTCCCATGGCAATGCACTCACTTGATGGGTGGGGGCCTGCATCAGCACGCGAGCGCCTGAATTGCCGATCTCGCTCAGCTGCGGCTCAGTGGCAACGTCCTGCAGACGACTGTTCAGGGGCCATTGCCTCTTCGCTGGTCTCAACTCCGCTGTATCATGCTCACGGTTGATGAGGACCTCCTCGCTTGATAGCTGGTTGCTCCTGTCCTGTGCAGCGATCCGCTCGTCCGGCGCGCGCTGCTCGCCGTCGCGCCAGATCAGGGGACGAAAGGACTCTGCGGGATCCGAGGCTTGGTGATGGTGCCCAGTTGGCACGAAAGACGATGCCACAACAGCGTCGTCTTCATTAGCTTTCCCAGGGGGGAGATACTCTGGCCAACTGTATTCCTCCTGCGGGTCCCCCTTGCTCTCAAGACTTTGAAATTCAAATGGGTCCCCGGGAGCAACATCTGGCGCTGACTGGCCGAGCCGCTTGATCTGCTGGTGAAACGTCCCAACGGGGCTTTCCTTAACCGCGTCTCGGGCCTGTCGGTCCATGAGTTCAAAGTTCGTGAGATTATTTGCCGTTCCGAATGTATCGTCACCCCTGAGGCGGGTTTGTAGTGCCTGCCGATTGACGACGAGGTTGTTGAGGTTCAGGTCATCTGGCTGCGATTGCAATCGCCCAACCAGCGCCCGCGTGCCGTCCACCACGTAGACTCCGCAATCCCGCTCGTTGCTCTGCTGGGCGATGCGGAGCGAGCTGGTGTCCAGGCTGGCGCCCAGATTTTTTGCGAGGTCTCCTGCAAGCGTGTCATTGCATCCCTTGAAGGAGTCATAATGATAGGCAACCGGCCGTTCCCGGTCGCTGCGATCAACGAACAGCAGCGACCAATGGGTGCCGCGCTCCTCAAGAGTCGTACCGGCATCGCTCACTGGCACGAACAGGAAGTCGGCTGTGTCGTTACCGTTCTGATTATGGACGATGCGCTGGAATGCGCTTAGCCTGTCGCTCTCGGAGCCCAAGCGCAGATGATAAATGGCTACGAGGGGATCCACGAACCGCGTCCGGGCGGCGAGATCTGGATTGTTCCCCTGCAACTCCTGCTCCAGGAACTGGTAATCCCTCTGGATATGTTCGTCGCCTAGCCATTCCAACGCGCCGAGCACCCGCCCGTCTTTAGCTTTCCCAGGGGGCTTCTCTGGCCGACCCAATGCCTCCTGCGGCCCGCTGCGCTGCGCAGCGGCGTCCCTAATGGCACCAGCCTCCATGCCGACTGCGTCTTCCGGACGAGCAGCAAGGGCAATTTCGCGCCCGGGTGCGGCGTACGGCGGGAACCTCCGGAGATGAGCTAGTGCACTGATCCCACCGGAGTTGTTATAGCGCCTGGCATCTTCATCCAGCGACCCCTCGTGAAGCCGAGCCGCAATCCCCGGCTTGTTGTTTTCAACCAGGTATTCACTGAAACGTCTAGGAGCAGATCCATAGGTCTGAATGGTACCGGGATTCGGCCCGGTCGGCGCTGCCTTGTACTCTTTGATGGGAGCCGCTGTGTAATCTCTGATGAGCGCGGCGTCGGCAGCGTCGGGATTATTCAGGACAGCGGCGCGGTCCAGCACTGGCGCTCCGCCCGCCCACGTCTTGAGATGACCCACTGCTCTAGCCACGTCCGAGGAGCCACTCTTGCTCTCGTACTCCTTGAGATCCGGATCCAGCGACTCCTCGTGAAGCCGAGCAGCAAATCCCGGCCTGTTATTATCAATGAGCCAACGACCAAAGCCGAGAAGAGAATTTACATGGCGCTTGACCGTGCTCTCCAATGCTGACCTCAGCCCTTCGACAAGGGTCGCATCGTTGGAATAAAGAGGACGCTTGTCGGGACCGGAGACCCCTATTGGAGGATCTGGCTGCACCGCCGCCGGCACAGAACGAGCAGGGTCACGCAACTCGAACGGTGCGGGGGGATTCAGATCAAC
>NZ_JAMYMV010000162.1:0-1793 GCF_040318715.1 Mesorhizobium sp. M1050
GGCGTGCGGGCTGGGCCTGGGGCGCGCGGCCCCCACCCCCTCCGGCGGCCGGGGGGGGGGGGGGGGGGGGGGGGGGCGCGGGCGGCGGGCGGGGGGGGGGGGGCCCCCCCCCCCCCCCCCGCCGCAGTTGAAACAGGTCACCACTCATCGTGCGCGTCGTAAGACCAGCATGGTGACGATCGAGCTTGGCGGTGGCCGTCGCCTGCGGGTCGAGAGTGACGTCGACACCGAGGCGCTCGGCCGGATCCTCGATGTTGTGGAGCGGCGATGATCCCGATTCCTTCCGGCATGCGGGTGTGGCTGGCGACCGGTCACACCGATATGCGCAAAGGCTTCCCGTCCTTGGCTTTGCAGGTGCAGGAGGTGCTCAAGCGCGATCCGCTGAGCGGGCATTTGTTCTGCTTCCGCGGTCGCCGCGGCGATCTTTTGAAGGTGATCTGGCACGACGGTCAGGGGGCCTGCCTGTTCACGAAGCGGCTAGAGCGAGGGCGGTTCATTTGGCCAAGCCCGGCCGACGGCGCAGTGACGATCTCGGCGGCGCAGCTCGGTTATCTTCTGTCCGGAATCGACTGGCGAAATCCGCAGGAAACCTGGCGTCCGACGTCGGTCGGGTGACGGTTTTGCCTTTGAAAGCAGGAGTGGATGTGATTCCTTTCCGCCTGTGAAAGTCGCCCCTGATTCGCTCCCGACCGATCTTGGTGCCGCCCACGCGATGATCCTCGCGGAGCGCGCCGCGCGCATGGAGGCGGAGGCCGTCGCGGCGCGTGCTCAGGCTGTGACCTCCAGCACGGATGCCCTGATCGCGCACCTCAAGCTGCAGATCGAGAAGCTGCACCGCGAGCTTTACGGCAGCCGCTCGGAGCGCAAGGCGCGGCTGCTTGACCAGATGGAATTGCAGCTGGAGGATTTGGAGGCCGCTGCGACCGAGGACGAACTGACGGCGAGACAAGCGGCAGCGCAAGCGCAGACGGTTCGCTCGTTCGAGCGCAAACGGCCCGCGCGCAAGCCTTTCCCCGAGCATCTGCCGCGCGAGCGCGTCGTCATCGCCGCGCCTCGGAACTGCCCCTGCTGCGGTTCAGCCAAGCTGGCGAAGCTTGGCGAAGACGTCACCGAGACGCTGGAGGTGATCCCGCGCCGGTGGAAGGTGATCCAGACGGTGCGCGAGAAGTTCACCTGCCGCGAATGCGAGAAGATCACGCAGCCGCCGGCACCCTTCCACGTGACCCCGCGTGGCTTTGCCGGGCCGAACCTTTTGGCGATGATCCTGTTCGAGAAGTTCGCCCAGCACCAGCCGCTGAACCGGCAAAGCGAGCGCTATGCCCGTGAGGGCATCGAGCTCAGCGTGTCGACGCTTGCCGACCAGGTTGGAGCCTGTGCTGCGGCACTGAAGCCGTTGCATGCGCTGATCGAGACGCATGTGGTTGCCGCCGGCCGGCTGCATGGCGACGACACTACAGTGCCGATTTTAGCCCGCGGCAAGACCGATACCGGGCGCATCTGGACCTATGTCAGGGATGACCGGCCGTTCGGCGGGCAATCGCCGCCGGCGGCACTCTATTATGCCTCGCGCGATCGGCGACAGGAACATCCCGAGCGCCATCTCAAATCCTTCACTGGCATTCTGCAGGCTGACGCCTATGGCGGCTATAACCCGCTGTTCAAGGTGGACCGCTATGGCGGTCCGCTGACCCAGGCACTGTGCTGGTCGCATTATCCAGGGCGAAGTTTTATCTGGAGTCTTTGGCGGCGCATGCTGCATTTGGGAGAGGTTCAGGGGTGGCAGTATCCGGATA
>NZ_JAMYMV010000163.1:0-1740 GCF_040318715.1 Mesorhizobium sp. M1050
CGGTGATCCGCGTCGGCGGTGCGACGGAAGTCGAAGTCAAGGAAAAGAAGGACCGCGTCGATGACGCCCTCAACGCGACCCGCGCGGCCGTCGAAGAAGGCATCGTCGCTGGCGGTGGCGTTGCCCTGCTGCGCGCTTCGGCCGACATCAAGGTCACCGGCGTCAATGCCGACCAAGCCGCCGGCATCAACATCGTTCGTCGTGCGCTGCAGGCTCCGGCCCGCCAGATCGCGGCCAACGCCGGTGCGGAAGCATCGATCGTTGCCGGCAAGATCCTTGAGAACAAGGGCTTGACCTTCGGCTACAACGCCCAGACCGGCGAGTATGGCGACATGATCGCCATGGGTATCGTCGATCCGGTCAAGGTCGTTCGCACGGCCCTCCAGGACGCGGCCTCGGTCGCCGGCCTGCTCGTCACCACCGAAGCCATGATCGCGGAGGCTCCGAAGAAGGAGTCGGCTGGCGGCGGCATGCCTGGCGGCATGGGCGGCGGCGGTATGGGCGGCATGGGCGGCATGGATTTCTAATCCAGCCCCTATCAACCTACAGCGGAAAGGGCGGCAGCAATGCCGCCCTTTCCTTGTGTGCCGAACATGATCGACAACTTGGAGTGCGTCCCGAGGATCTCCTTCGAGCCTCACCGCATGGTCGAGAATTAGGATCTTGTCCGATCGAGCAATTCGCGGGCTCAACCTGGTCAAACCGGCGCCCGCTACGAACTGCCCGATCCTTGAGGATTCCGCTGCGCGACAATCACGATGATTCATTCAGCTGGTAGCTATAGGCGGTGAATCATGAGGGGCATTGAGGAGCGTGGCAAGGCGCCCAGTGGAGCAGACGCGCTCTGAGCCTCAAGATCAAGCGTTTCCTCCTCTGAGTATCCTTGATCTGCCGCTGGACATTCTCGTTGATATTGCTGAGCGGCTCAGCCCGATGGATCTGCTGAGGATGTCGCACACAAATCAAGAGCTGCGTGTCGCCGCGATGATAGTCGCAACGCCTCAAGAAAGGCGGATCCAGGTTCAGGCCATCTGTGGAGCCCTTGCAACCGGGCTCCAGCAGCGTCTCGTCGTCGTGGCAGAGGGGCCTCGTGACCCCGACGACTGCGCTTCGGCCTTGTGGGGCCTCGGAGCGGGCGTGGCAGCGCTTGCACCCGAGCTCTAGCGGCGTCTCATCCTCCTCGCCGAAGGGCTTGAGCCCAGGTCTCAGACCATTGCCCTGGAGGGCCTCGGAGCAGGCGTGGGTGGCCTTGCCCAACTTCAGCCGATCCAGGATTGCGATCAGCAGGTCATGATCTAGCGTCGTCATCACCAGCTCCCTCCGACCACCGCTTCGTACTCGGCGAATGGCCGCAGCAAGCTGGCCGGGGGTGATCTTGATGCGCTCGGCGCGCACCGGCCCTTCGAAGCCGGCAACGCCGACAAAAGGCTCTGTCGCAAACCTGGAAATGGGGGTGTGAACGGCCATTTCGGCCTGTCCGTCAGGCAGCGAGGATATCGAAACAGCGATCGACAGACTTGTAGGCATACCTCGCCTGTCGCTTGCCCATCATGTGGATCATCTCGATGCCGGAGAGGATAACCACGGCGCTCGCCTGCGACTTGAAGCCGAGCATGGATCGAATGCGGCGCTTGATACGCCGGTGATCCTGTTCGATCCGATTGTTGAGATACCGGCTATTGCGGATGCGGATCGGCTTCAGCGGTCGCCGCGATCGCTGCCGCAGCCGGCTTTCAGCGT
>NZ_JAMYMV010000164.1:0-1672 GCF_040318715.1 Mesorhizobium sp. M1050
CTAGTGCGCATCCATAAACGCTGTTTTTGCGAGTGTTCTGAGCCAGTTTGGCGGCCCAATTCATGCTGTTCTTGCGGCGCGTTATGGCGCGAGACGTTGAGATCGCGACCGAGATTGTTTGCAACGGTCATGCGGGCATAAGGTATCGGCCGCGCTTGCCGGCATGCCATTGAGGGCGACCCGATGAGTGGGGGGTCAGTTGGGTGTGAGGCGGGCGAAGAGGGCGAGGTTGTAAGCGACCACCGAGGACCAGACGTAAGCCTTGAAGCGGGTGAGCCCACGCCAGGTGCAGCAGGCCAGACCGTAGGCGCGTTTCAGGCAGGAGATGTCGGCCTCGATGCCGGCGCGGAAGTTCCTCAGCTTGCGGTAGACCCAGCGGCTCTTGACCATGTCTTCTATTTTGAGGCCCGCCTTCTTGTGGAAGGCCATGTCGCGCACGCCCCAGGCCTTGGCCTGGCTCAGATTGGCACGGCTGGCAAAGCCGCCATCGGCGGCCGCCTGCCGCGGCGCTTGGCCATAAAAAGCGATGTGGCGCTCCAGCATTGGCAGCAGACGCTCGCTGTCGGCCGGGTTGCCGGCCTCGATGACGAGATCCAGGATCAGGCCGCTTCTGCCGGTGGTCAGATTGAGCTTGTGGCCGTAATCGACATCGCGACGGCCCTTGACGATGATGTCGGCATGCGGCTCGAAGAGGCTTACCAGCTTCTCGCCGGCGGGCACCGCCTCGCCGCCCAGGACCCGCCGCTCGGACTGGGCGATGATCTGCTCGATCAGCGGCCGGTAGTGGCAGACGGTGGCCTGCCAGAGTTCGCCGGCCGGGCCCGTCGCCAGGGGCAACTGCGCCGCCGCCTGGTCCAGATAGGCCAGGGTTTTGTGGGTGATCCTGAGCAGCTCGCGATAGGACTTGACCCGTTGGAGACGGCTGCGGGCATACTCGATCGTACGGGCCCGCTTCTTCGCCGCGCGGCAGTGATCATGCCATGGGGTGGCGCTGCCCAAGGCATCGGCCGCGTAGAGCAGCCGCACCATCACCCGCACGGCGTCCCATAACAGGCTGTTGTCGCTTGGCGTGTGGATGAATGCTGCGGTGACGGTGCTGTCGACACGTACGACCTTGCCGTTTTCCAACCTGTCCCGCCGGGCGCTCGTCAACAGCCTCCGATTGATCTCTTCCCAGGTTTGCGCCCGGATCGCGCAGATCGTCTTGTGCAACACCGATTTCTTCGGGCTCCATCCCCACGGCAGCCGGGCAAAGGCTCGGAACGAGGCGGAGTCTTCGAGATGGAAGGCCAGCTCCTGATAGCTCAACTGGCGATGCTGCTTGAGTAGCGCGCAGCGAAGCACGGCCTCCGTCGGCAGGCCCGCGCGACCGGTTTCCCTGACCCCATGCCGGCGCAGGTCCCGCGTCACCAGCCCGAGCAGATCGCGATGTTCGTCCAGCCACTGCGATATGGCTTTCAGCTCACGGCCGATCTCGTGTTCGGCGAAAAGATCGAATACACTGGATTGGACGGTGCGTTCTTGGCGCATTGTCGGCTCCGGCGGTTGCGGGTTTCCCTTTAGAATCAGTGGTATGATCTAAAGTGTACCTGAAACCGTCGGGCCTTTCCTGCGGAAATTTGGTGATTCCTCCAGTAATTTCAGCAGCTTACCGTTTATGGACGGGCACTAG
>NZ_JAMYMV010000165.1:0-1544 GCF_040318715.1 Mesorhizobium sp. M1050
TAACCCCCCCCCCCCCCCCCCCAAAACACCACTCCTATTCGGGCCCCCCGCTAATTTTATTAACACCCCCCCGCGCCCCACCCCCCGGGGGGTGCGGTTTGGGGCGGGGGCCACACCCCCCCCCCCCGCGACATCATCTCCAGATCAAGATTTGACGGGCAATCCGGTCGCCGCGGCGATCTGGCTTGCGGCGTCGTCGAGTGCCGCCTTGGCGTCGGGATAGCCGCCGGCGAGATATTTGGTCTGCACAGCGCGAACGATGATTTCGGCATCGCTCTGGAATGGCGTGCCGCGGCTGGGAACGACCTTTGGCAAAGTGCCGAGGATATCCTTCCACACCGCCTGGCCGCCCCAGTAGGGCAGGCCTTCGGAAACATAGGGCTCATTGAGTGCCGAGATCAGCGACGGCACGAGGCCGAAACCCTTCAGCATCGTGATCTGGCCCTCATTGGTTCCGAGCGTGTACTTGAGATAGGCGTAGGCAGCCTCCTTGTTCTTCGACGCCGATGTGATGGCCAGCGAGGACCCGCCGAGATTGGCGGCGCGTGGGCCATCAGCGGTGAGGCTCGGCATCAGATAGACGCCCCATTTGCCGTTTTCACCGGCCGATTCGGTGCGAATGGTGCCTTCATACCAGCCGCCATAAATCTGGGTGGCGACGGTACCGGCGGTGTTGTTGGTGATCTTGGTGCCCCAGTCGGCCGACGAAATGATGCCGGCGTCCTTCATCTCCTTGATCTTGGTCATGGCATCGACGCATTTGGGCTGGTTGACCGTGATGGACTGCCCATCGGCGGAGAAATAGGCGCAGCCCTGTTCGTTGGAGATCATACGGAAGAATTCGCTATCGCCGTTGAAATCGGCGTTGGTCATGGTGACGCCCGGATTGGCGGCCTGGATCTTCTTGCCGGCTGCGATGAAATCGTCCCAGGTCTTGATCGACGCCGGATCGACGCCGGCCTTTTCGTAGAAGTCGCGGCGATAGAAGGCCGCGACCGGGCCCGAATCCCACGGCATCGCATAAGCCTTGTCGCCGACTTCGAGCTCGGTGCGCTTGAAGTCGGGGAATTTCGCCTGATCCTCTGCGGTATATCCCAGCGTATGCAGGTCGACGAAGCAGTCGGGGAACTGGCTCCAGTAATTTTCGGCTTCGCCGTTCTCGATGGTGACGATGTCGGGCAGACCGACGCCGCCGGCCGCACAACCGGCGATCGACTTGTCGTAAGTCGGCTGGTTGCCGAGATCCTGGACCGTAACCTTGACGTCGGGGAATTGCTTGTTGAAGCCGGCAATGGTCGCTTTCAACGATGAAGCGGCGACATTCCAGCTCCAGATGGTGATTTCGCCGGACTGCGCATAGGCCGGGGCAGAGCCCAGGGCAAGCACGAGCGCGGCGCAGGTCATTGTGATGCGCATAGAAATCCTCCCATTTCATTTGCTCTCTCACTGCGAGCATGGCTAGACTAGTGCGCATCCATAAACGCTGTTTTTGCGAGTGTTCTGAGCCAGTTTGGCGGCCCAATTCATGCTGTTCTTGCGGCGCG
>NZ_JAMYMV010000166.1:0-1518 GCF_040318715.1 Mesorhizobium sp. M1050
TCGCTAAGGGCAGGCTTAGAAGCAAACTTCTTCGTCGCCAGCGGCGAGCCGCCCTCGTTCGTGAGGCGTATATAGTCGCCACCAATGAGAACTGTCAACAGCGATCAGCGATGTTTTTTCGATTTCTCGTGGAGTTATCCACGGGGCCGAAATTCGTGAGCTGGCTTGGCTGAATTGTGAGCGGTGTTCTGCCGCCGACCATTCCCGTGATGCGCCCCGAGGTCTCGGCGCTGAACGTGCATCATCGGCTTGAAAAACAACTGTTGCGCCTCGGTGGCCGCAGAGCAATTCCCTACCGGAACGCCATTTAGAGCCGGTCCTCGAGCAATTTCGGCGTGATGTTCCGGCCAGCGTAAAAGATGCTCAGGATCAGCACCGCTCGCCCTCGACGGCAAAGGCAATGCTAACGGCACGCCGGCAACCGACAATCCGAAGCCCAGGCATGGGCTCGCCCCACTCGGTGTCCCGCTGTGGAAAAGTCGCCAGACCGAGACAATGGTCGCGGATACCCCACAACAGAATTCCAGGCGATCGCAGGTTAAGCACTTTCGGCTATGTCGTCATAGCTGTTCCAGCTCGGCTTCCGCTCTGGGATGGAAGACAATCCGATATTCCACCCCTACCTGGCCTTCGCCTGCTTCGCGCGATGTCGCGCCTCCAGCCGGGAGAAGACCGTTTCGGCAGGGATGCCTTTCGCAGGATCTCGCTGAAGCTCGGCCAGCCGCGCCGGTATGTCTTCGCGCAGCCACCTCTCCCGCTCCGCCTCGAAATCCTCAAGCATGCGCAGGCCCGCGCGGACGACCTCGCTGGCATTGTTGTAACGACCTGATTCGAGCTGCTTCCTGATGAAGCTCTCATAGTGGTCATTCAAAGCGTAATTTGGCATTGGCAACCCTCCTGGGCGAATATGGGGGCGCCGGAGAAGGTAGCAATAGATATCAACTGCTAGCTGCCTCGACCGATCCGGTTCACCTTGCCGCGATTCGCCGGCAATAGAATCACTCTGTCGCCTGATTCGGCATGACCGAAATGCTGCCTCAGCCATGAGGGCTGCACGATCGAGGATCGACGCGCAAGCTGATGCCGGGTGTGATTCTTTTGTGGCAGCCGTGCGCGAGAAGATAGGCGCAAAATCCAACCGGCTAAAATTCGTTTCGTATTTGGTTTCAGGGCTGGTCTTTGAGCCGGCGCCTTCAGTCTATGGCCCGCAGAGGCGAGGCTGCCTTGTCAGCATCGGCATCGCCGACGCGCCAGGCAGCAAGCCCGGAAATAGGACCTCATCTTTTGCCGCGCTATACCGGCCTTCTGCGCTTCGATCCTTGGACCTGGTCAGGCATGAGAGGCAAGAAGCCCGCCGGCTTGGAGCTTGACGGGCCTTGCGTGCGTTTGAGCCGAGTGGATCGACGGCCTTGCGCGGCTTCAAAACGCAGACAGCCCGCGTTGAGCGGGCCGTTTGCGTTTGAAGTGTGGTTGCGGGGACAGGATTTGAACCTGTGACCTTCAGGTTATGAGCCTGAC
>NZ_JAMYMV010000167.1:0-1446 GCF_040318715.1 Mesorhizobium sp. M1050
GACGTTGGCGTCGGTGATGTCGAGGACGCGCGGATGGTCGGCCTTCGGGTCATAGACGACATGGACCTTCATGCCGCGGATGCGTAGGATGTTCGAGCACTACGACCAACATGATCTGCTCGGAAACCCGCTGACGCTGACCGAGACATCTAGCCGAACCAAAGAACTGAAAATAAAAGCGAGAGGTCCCAGGCCGCTCTGCGCCCTGGACTGGCAAATTTCTCCAAAGTTCGGCCAAGCTCCCCACATCGACGCTGACGAGAAGGGTCCGATAGACTGTGAAATGAAAATTTCAGCTGGCTAGAGCTTGCGTTTCGAAACACGGCAGCCAGTTTTGAAGGAGGAGATGATAATGACCAAAGTTCGCGCCCTTGTCCTTGAACGCCAGCACGAGCTTAAGCTGCGTGACATAGATCTGCCCCAGACCGTCGGCCAGGGCCAGGTCCGGATCAAGATCCACACCGTCGGGGTTTGCGGCTCGGACGTCCACTACTATACCCACGGCCGCATTGGCCCGTTTGTCGTCGAAGCACCGATGGTTCTGGGGCATGAAGCCGCCGGGACGATTGTCGAAATTGGCGAAGGCGTCGAGCACCTGGAGATCGGCGACCGCGTTTGCATGGAGCCGGGCATCCCCGACCCGAATTCGCGGGCGAGCCGGCTTGGCCTCTATAACATAGATCCTGCCGTAAGGTTCTGGGCAACCCCTCCTGTCCATGGGGTGCTGACGGCCCATGTCGTTCATCCCGCCAACTACACCTTCAAGATACCCGACAGTATCAGCTTCGGCGAAGGCGCGATGGTGGAGCCTTTCGCCGTGGGGATGCAGGCGGCGACAAAAGCGAAAATCAGCCCAGGCGATACAGCTGTTGTGCTTGGCGCCGGACCAATTGGCACTATGGTCGCGATCGCTGCCCTTGCCGGGGGATGTTCCCGGGCAATTATCGCCGATTTTGCGCAACCCAAGCTCGAAATCGCCGCCGGTTATCAGGGGGTGATCCCGGTCAATCTTCGAGAAGAGGACCTGATGAGAGAGGTCAAGCACTTGACCAACGGCTGGGGCGCCGACGTCGTGTTCGAATGCTCCGGCTCGCCCAAGGCGTGGGAGACGCTTCTTGACCTGCCGAGGCCCGGTGGCGCTGTGGTGGTCGTCGGCCTGCCGGTGGCGCCGGTCCCATTCGACATCGCGACCGCTTCGACCAAGGAAGTCCGTATCGAGACTGTGTTCCGCTATGCCCATCAGTATGAGCGGGCGATTGCTCTTATGGCGTCGGGACGGGTCGACTTAAAGCCACTCATTTCGGCGACCTTTGCCTTCGAGGACTCTATCGCGGCCTTCGACCCGGGGGGCGCCGGCCCGCCCGCCCCCCGGGTACATCACGATCCCCCGGCCCCGTTATTTGTTGCCGGGGGGGGGCAAAGAGTTTAGACGGGCGCCGGGGGGCC
>NZ_JAMYMV010000168.1:0-1293 GCF_040318715.1 Mesorhizobium sp. M1050
TGTCGATAGCGAATTAAGTTGTCCGGTTTAGGTAGCACACGAGTTGTCCGCTGCTTCTGGTTTTGTTCTGCTGGCCGCCGAGCGGGTTCAAGCGGCTTTTTGTGTCTGTACGGCTATTCCATTGTGGTCGTAGCGGCCCAGACAGCGAGGCCCGTGGAAGATTGCATAGGCGCCGTCATGATAGCGGCGCACCTTGACTGTCGCCTTGACGAAATGGGGCCGCAGCGGGCTTTCGGGAATTTGCAGCTTCAGCCGATTGAACGAGACACAATTGTCGTTGCCGACCTGGCGCTCCTCCTGAATGCACAGGATCTCGCCCAGATCGACGCCGGGAATGGCGACGAAGGCTGAGCCTTCCTGTTCGGGCTTGACGGCGAAGCGCTTGTTGTGGGCCGGAATATAAACGTCGCGCAGAAAGCTGTTGGCCTCCTCTATGGTGGCGATCCCGGCCAACGCCAGCTCTTTCGTCAGCCGGTCTTGCAAGGTTTGGAAAACCCGCTCCGAACGACCGCGTGCCTGCGGCGAATAGGCCGCGATATGCTCGACGCCAAGGTGAGCCAACGCGCGACCGACCTGGGTCAGGTTTGTCCTGTCGATTCTTCCACCAGCCTGCGGCGTATAGAAATAGTGGCTGCCTCGATCCGTATAGAGGCTCAACGCCAGACCATGGCCGCCAAACACCTCCTCCAAAGCCCGAAACGTCGAAGCCGTCCCTTCTTCCTCGGTCAGAAAGCCCGAATAGATGGTGTTCGTCGCATCGTCCATCGTGACGATGAGGTCGAGCGCCGGTTGGCCGCCGAGCCAGATATGGCGCGAGCCATCCTGATGCAGCATCATCCCCGGCAAGGGTCGGCGCGGCCGCTTGCGCCGGTGTGCTCCACGCCGGGATGCCTTGGTCAAAAGGCCTTTCGAATGCAGGAACGCCTTCGTCCAGGTGTAACTCCAGCTGAACCGATGATCGCGCACCAGAAGTTCGTGGAAATGCTTGGCCGTGAACCCGCTGTAGCGCGTCCGGTAGAGTGTCTCGACCTCAAACTCCCGGTCCAGCGGAACCCGTTTGCCAGACGCCTTGCCAAGACGCCGGTCCAATAAGCCGGCCTCCCCAGCCTCTTCATACCGGCAGCACCAGCGCCGGAAGGTTCGCTCGCTCAGACCCAGCAACTGCGCAGCCTCCATCTGGTTGAACTCCAAAGCCTCATAGCGGCTCAATACGTCTCGGAACTTGATCATTCGCACACCTTGATTGGCTTCCGACCGGCGCATCCTGACCCCGTTTAAAAGGTCAAGACTTAC
>NZ_JAMYMV010000169.1:0-1195 GCF_040318715.1 Mesorhizobium sp. M1050
CGCCCCCACCCCCCCCCCCGCTGTTGTCTTCGTAGGTGCCCACCCATTAATTAGTCCGCTCTTTGCCTCCCCCGGGGCTAGGGGGGGTGTGGTGCCGCCCAATGCTCGAGGGTGGGGGGCTCGACTGTTCATGCTCTGCCACGCCCATCATTGCGCCAGACGCCGTCATCGGCCATCAGCTCGCTCAATATGCCTTCGCGCAGGCCACGGTCGGCGACGCGCAATCGTTCCGACGGCCATACGGCGCGGATCGCTTCCAGGATAGCACAGCCGGCCAGCACCAGATCGGCGCGATCCGCACCGATGCAAGGGTTGGCGCAGCGCTGCTGGAAATCCCAGCCGACCAGTCGTTCGACCATGCGGTCGACGCTGTCGCGATCCATCCACAATCCGTCGACACGGCGGCGGTCGTAGCGCTCGAGGTCGAGGTGAACGCCGGCCAGCGTCGTCACCGTTCCGGACGTGCCGAGCAGATGGAAATTCGGGCTGGCCTTGAGATGGCTCAACCGATCGCGCCCATCGAAGCTGGCCAGCCGGCCGGCGACGTCGTCGACCATGGCGGCAAAAACCTCGCGCGTCACCGTGCGGCCGCCGAAACGTTCGGCCAGCGATACGACGCCGACCGGCAGCGAGGTCCACGAGACGATATGGTTGGCGAGCCTTGGCGAACGGCGGCCGGCGAGATCGATCAGCGCGATTTCGGAGGAGCCGCCGCCAATATCGAACAGCACGACGCCTTGCGTGTCGCGCTCGACCAGCGAGCCGCAGCCGGAAACCGCGAGCCGCGCTTCGGTCTGGCGATCGATGATCTCGAGCTTCAGGCCGGCTTCGCGCTCGACGCGGTCGAGGAACTCGAGGCCGTTATCGGCAGTGCGACAGGCTTCGGTGGCGATCAGCCGGGCTTTCCGGATCTTGCGGTTGCGCAACTTGTCGCCGCAGATCTTCAGTGCCTCGACCGCGCGGTCCATCGCCGGCTGGCCGAGCCGACCGTTGGCGGTGAGCCCCTCGCCCAGCCGGACGATGCGCGAAAAGGCATCGATGACGCGGAACTGGCCATGCCGCGTCGGCACGGCGACCAGCAGCCGGCAATTGTTGGTGCCGAGGTCAAGCGCCGCAAAGACGGGAAGTTCATGCATTGGCGGCCGGCCGGCGCCGTGTTGCAACCGCCCCCGCGCAGCCGCGGGCGAGGCCGCCG
>NZ_JAMYMV010000170.1:0-1119 GCF_040318715.1 Mesorhizobium sp. M1050
TGACCGCGCTCAGACAGATATGAGATTCTTGCAGTTGAGGAGGGGTTCTCCGTAACTCGGGTTGCGAAGCTCGAATCATAGGAGAACCCCATGCAGGTTTTTGGCCTGCCCGGTCATATTATACGCAACGCCGGCCGGGCGTCGCGGCTTCTCGGCGCGAAGACCCCAACAATCGAAGCAGAGAGAAGACGCGACGCGGTGGCGCGATGGCGGCGAGCGATGCGGGACGGGCTGGATGCCGGGCAGGCAGCGCGGGCGGTCGGCGTGCCGCGTTCGACCCTCTATCGCTGGGAAAGCGCACCCGAGCCGAAGAGCCGGCGTCCGCACCGGGTTCGCGCCAACGGCTGGAGCCCGACCTTGCGCGCCGAGGTCGAGCGGCTCAGGCTGGACTTTCCTTTCTGGGGCAAGGACAAGCTCGGTCCTGTGTTGCGCAAGGCCGGCTTTGCCGTCTCCAACGCCACTGTCGGCCGCATCCTGAAGAAGCTGGTCGAGCGTGGCCGGGTGACGCCGGTGCCCGAACTCATCCGCAAGGCCGGCCGCAAATCGCCCCCAAAGATCAGACCACACGCCATCCGCAAGCCGAAGGACGTTTGCTTCGAAAAGCCCGGCGATGTCATCCAGATCGACACGCTGACCTTGACCATCGCGCCGGGTCGAACCGTCAAGCACTTCGATGCCTATGACGTCTTCGCCAAGTGGACCGTGGCAAAGCCCTATGCGCAAGCCACCGCCGCAAACGCCGCCGACTTCCTCGCCAAGGTCACCGCCGAAATGCCGTGGCCGATCAAGGCCATCCAGATCGACGGTGGCTCCGAGTTCATGGCCGAATTCGAGACCGCGTGCCAGGACAACGAAATCCCCCTCTATGTCCTGCCGCCACGGTCGCCAAAACTCAACGGAGCCGTCGAACGGTGCAACGGCGCCTGGCGCTACGAATTCTACGCTACCGTCGATCTGCCAACCCAGATCGACAAGATCGCCCAGCATGTCGATGCTTTCCAGCATCTCTACAACCATCACAGGCCACACGGAGCACTCGACGGCCTCACTCCAAGCGAGTATCTCAAAATCTGCCGAGACCGGATGACCCAGCCGTCTCATATGTACTGAGCGCGGACA
>NZ_JAMYMV010000171.1:0-1095 GCF_040318715.1 Mesorhizobium sp. M1050
TCTCTTCCAGATCGCGCAGGCTCAGATTGTAGGCCAGGTGCCAGCGCACGCACAGCAGGATCACCGACTGGTCGAAATGGCGGCCCTTGAACATCACGTGCTCCTCCACAGCTGAGGAGTGTTTCTTGCCATGCTCCGCTTACCGAAAGGTTTGCGACAGAGCCTACTTGACCGTGAAGACCGCCCACATCCCGGATGTAAAGTGACCCGGAATGTTGCAGAAGAGAAGGTACGTGCCCGGCTTTAGATCAAGCCGCAGGACGGCAGTCTTATTCGGATCGAGCTCGGAGACTTCGCCTAGAATACCCGGCATTTTATCCTCGTCCACCCTACTCTCGCTGCTGTTGTATGGAAACAGCCTCGACAAATCCCTGAGCCGCGTAATGATCATTTCGTGGATTGTGTCCTTCGATGAGTTGAGAACCTCGAACGTTATCTCGCCAGCATTGACGGTGTCCACGCTAAGGGCAATGCCCATCGTCACCTTCGACATATCCTTGCCGACCGCGGGAAACCCGAGGTTGGTCGCCATAGCCGTTTCTACTCCCTTGTCCCAAAGCGATACGTTTACCACCGTCCCTGCGGCATGGGATGGACTCGCCGTCGCCACTTCGATGGCCAAAGCCGCAATCGGCAGAAAAGCGCGGATAGCAAGTAGCCTTCCAATCCCGTTACCTCTGAACATGATCGAGCCTTCTATCTAACCAGAGTGACGCCAGTAGAATAGTTGTCCGAATCATGAAACGCATTGATCCAAATCAGTGAATGACCACGCGACCAGACGCTCCCTGAATCACCGTCGCCGGCCTCGGCGTGATCGCGCTCCTGTAACGCCTAAGTGTCTGAATCGGAATGACCGCCATGTTTTCAGTCCTTGCGAGGCGTCGGGTGAGCAAGCGGATGTTTGCGATGAAGACGCAGGCCCGTGCGGATTCGATGGATCGCTCGAAGTCCTTGGCCAGCCTTCGGCATCTGCCCAGCCATGCGAAGGTCCGCTCGACGACCCATCTTGCGGCAGGACTTCGAAGCCTTTGGCGCTGTCCGACCGCTTGACGATCTCCATGGTGAACTTGCCGATCTTTTGCAGGGCGCCCC
>NZ_JAMYMV010000172.1:0-1000 GCF_040318715.1 Mesorhizobium sp. M1050
TGTGAGCTTTCAGAGGGTTGTCCATTCGGACCGGACCGAGGAGACTGGAGTTACCAAGCTGCAGCACTCACCGGAGGGTCCGAATGAACATCCACAAGAATGCCCGTCTGACGCCGCTGCGTCGAGAGGAGATGGCGCTGTCGGTCATTGAGGGGCGTCTTTCCCAAGCCGATGCGGCGCGCACCTACGGCGTGTCGGCCAAGATCGTGGCGCGCTGGGTCGAGCGCTACAAGGCCGAGGGCAGCAAAGGCATGATCGATCGTTCCTCGCGACCTGCCCGTATGCCACAGGCCACCGCCACGTCGATCGCCGAGCGTATCGTGGCGCTGCGGCGGCAGCGTTGGACCGGCAGGCACATCGCCATGGAGGTCGGTGTCTCGCCCGCCACCGTCAGCCGGGTTCTCAAGCGCGCCGGGCTGTCGCGGCTCAAGGATATCGAACCGGCCGAACCGGTCCGGCGCTACGAGCGCGAGCACCCCGGCGAGATGATCCATATCGATATCAAGAAGCTCGGCCGCTTCAGCCAGGTCGGCCATCGCATCACCGGCGATCCGCAAAAGGGCAAGTCGCGCGGCGCCGGCTGGGAGTTCGTCCATGTCTGCATCGACGACGCCTCGCGCATCGCCTTCTCGCAGATCCTGCCCGACGAGAAAAAAGAAAGCGCCATCGCCTTCCTCAAGGCGGCGGTTGCCTACTACGCTAGCCTCGGCGTTTCGATAGCGCGCGTCATGACCGACAACGGCTCCTGCTACAGATCGAAGGCCTTCGCCAAGGCCTGCCGCGATCTCGGCCTCAAGCATGTCACGACAAGGCCCTATACGCCCAAGACCAACGGCAAGGCCGAGCGCTTCATCCAGACGGCGCTCAGGGAGTGGGCCTACGCCATTGCCTACCCGACATCCGACCACCGCGCCGCCGAACTGCCGGTCTGGCTGCACAGATATAATTGGCATCGCCCCCACGGCAGCCTAAAGTCAAAACCGCCCATCAGTCGCCTCGC
>NZ_JAMYMV010000173.1:0-910 GCF_040318715.1 Mesorhizobium sp. M1050
AGAGACTGTTTTGAAAATCGGCTTGCCGGGGGGTTTCGTCTGAGGCTGGGTTATGATTCAAGCTTTAGATGTGGACAAAGCAGAGCCGTGGCCGGATGGCCCAGATCGCCAAGAAGACCAAGCGCTACCCGTCTGATTTGACGGACGAGGAGTGGGAGCAGTTCGCACCGCTGATGCCCAAGCCTGGGCGTCGCGGCCGTCCGCGCGAGGTTGATTTCCGCGAGGTGGTCAACGCCGTGCGCTACCTGGTCCGCTCGGGTTGCGGTTGGCGGATGCTGCCGATCCATTTCGGACCCTGGCAGACGGTCTACGGCTGGTTCCGCGAGTTGGCTCGGCGCTTTCTGTTCCAGACCATCCACGACGTGGCGCTGATGCTGGATCGCGAGCGAGCCGGGTGCGAGGCCAGTCCCACGGCTGGTGTGATCGACAGCCAGTCGGTCAAGGCTCCGCAAGCTGAAACAAGGGGTTATGACGCCGGCAAGAAGATTGTCGGCCGCAAGCGACACATTGCCGTCGATACGGATGGGCGGCTGTTGATGGTCAATCTCACCACCGCCGACATCTCCGACAGTGCCGGCGCTCAGGCGATCCTGGATGGTATCCGCAAGCGCTGGCCCTGGGTGAAGCATCTGTTCGCCGACGGCGCCTATGACCGGCTGAAGCTCATGGACAAAGCCACCTATCTCGACTTCGTGGTCGAGATCATCCGTCGATCCGACGACCAGAAGGGCTTCCAGGTCCTGCCCCGCCGCTGGGTCGTCGAGCGGACCTTCGGTTGGATGACGAGATGGCGCCGCCTCGTGCGCGACTACGAGCAGCGCATCGACGTCTCGCAAGCCATGATCCTTGTCGCAATGGGTGGCAATCTCATCCGCCGAAACGCTCATCCGTGAATTTCAAAACGGACTCT
>NZ_JAMYMV010000174.1:0-866 GCF_040318715.1 Mesorhizobium sp. M1050
ATCAACGCGCGTCATGATCTGGCGGAGCTTCTGTTCTTGGCTCTGCTTGCGACCCTGTGTGGGGCCAAGAGCTGTGTTGACATTGCCGATTTTGTTGAGGGTCGGGAAGACGAGCTGAGAGAGATCGTGGCGCTGGAGCATGGTTGCCCGAGCCACGACACGTTCAGCCGGGTGTTTCGACTTCTTGATGCCGATGAGCTTTCGCGCAGCTTTGCCGCTTTCATGGCAGCGCTGCGACAAACGCTCGGGCCTTCGCCGCGCGGCGTGGTGGCGGTCGACGGCAAATCGCTGCGGCGCGGCTACACTAAGGGTCGGGTCTTTATGCCGCCTTTGATGGTGAGCGTGTGGGACGCCGAGACGAGGCTGTCGATTGCCGCTGCCCGCGCGCCCGAGGGCGACGAGGTCACAGCCACGCTGGATCTTCTGAAGAGCTTGGATTTGAAGGGCTGCACGGTGACGGCGGATGCGCTGCACTGCCGTCCCGACACCGCCAAGGCGCTGATCGGCAAGAAGGCGCATTATGCGCTGGGGCTGAAAGGCAATCGTCCCAAGCTGTTCGCTGCGGCGGAGCGAAGCTTCGCCGCAGCTGCCGAGATCGCCTTCTTCGAGACCAGCGAAAGCGCGCATGGCCGCACCGAAACGCGAAGAGCCTCGGTCCTGCCGCTCAAACGGCTGCTCGATCCGCCAGCCTTTCCCGGCCTCAAGGCGATCGGCCGCATCGAGGCCTCGCGCAGCGTGGCAGGCGGCAAACCCACCACCTCGGTCCGCTATGTCGCGCTTTCCAAAGTGCTCATGCCCAAAAGACTGGCCGAGACCGTCAGAGCACATTGGACCATCGAGAACCAGTTGCACTGGAGCCTCGATGT
>NZ_JAMYMV010000175.1:0-860 GCF_040318715.1 Mesorhizobium sp. M1050
CATTATCCAGGGCGAAGTTTTATCTGGAGTCTTTGGCGGCGCATGCTGCATTTGGGAGAGGTTCAGGGGTGGCAGTATCCGGATAAAAGCTGCGGCAAGATCGTAGGGGCTGGCGAGCGAGGTGACGGGTTTGCAGATACCGCTGCGTACATCGTCGACGATGGAGGATTATGTCACCGCCCAGGAGTGGCGCCGTGCGTGTCTGCCGTGCTGCCCGCTTCACCCGCACGGCGGCTGTTCGCTTCGACGCCACGGCAGCTATACGCGGCTGACCAGCCCCGGCGTGCGCGTCGCTCGCTGGTATTGCCCGCAAGGGCGGATGACGTTCAGCCTATTGCCGGATTTCCTCGCTGCCCGCCTCCCTGGGCTGCTTGCAACGATCGAGCGCGCCGTCGCGGTGACAGCATCGACAAGAAGCATGGAAGTAGCCGCGGATGTGCTCCGCGGACCGGAGGTCGACCTGCCTGGAGCGATGCGCTGGCTTCGGCGGCGGGTCATAGCGGTGCGCCGGTCGATGACGGCCGTCAAGTGGGTGACACCATTGTTAGCGCCGGACGTACTGGAGCGCGCTGCGATCGGAGATGACACACCGATCATGCCCAAGCTGCGCCGCGCCCTGCCATTATCGGCGCTGAACTGTATTCCCGCTCCCCTGGGTTTCGCTCGGGTACCGCTCGGTGACGCCTGGTCCATGCGTTGGGTGCCCGGAGTGATGCGGGACGCGGATTCTCGGGCGGCATCACGAGGTAGCTGTCGCCAACACGAAGTGGGGCCTGACCGCATTATCGTGGCCAGCTACGCTGGTTCGGCCAAGGTGATAGGATCCCCATGCAGACCGAACCCACGCCCACCACCGAGGA
>NZ_JAMYMV010000176.1:0-856 GCF_040318715.1 Mesorhizobium sp. M1050
CCGTCAACTTGCTTCGGCGATCTTGCTGAGAAAAGCTGCCAAGCTCTGCTGCGGATCCTCATCGTCCCCAGCCACGACGTTGAGCCCCCAGCGTCCGAGGACCGCCTCCTGAACCACGTTCGGGCCCGGCATGAACACGAATGACTTTGGACGGTCCCGCTCGTAACCCGATAGGCGCCAGGTCTGCCACAGACGGTGCAGCAGCAGACGGATGTTCATATCCGACATGCTGTAGCCGATGAACAGGATGGTGCGCCCCAGTGCATCTGCCCGGAATTTCACATCAAGTGGTGAGTCGAAGGAAAGCCGGTCAAAATAGTCCGTCTCTGCCAACACAAGGGAAGTGTCGTCGTCAAAATCGCCATGGTATTTGATGATCTGTGTCAGGTCGCCGTTGACTTTGGCGATGTCTTTCGCGTTGGCGATTTTGACGAACGGCCGGCCATAGATCTCGAAAGCAGCTTCCAGGTTTCGATCGTAATTGGTGGTGTAGATGATTGGGAAATCGAGCGACATGACGAGCTTGTGGATCTCCGATCGCTTTACCTTGTCCCGAGAAACGCTCCACTCGCGGTCCATCCAGCTGCGCAGGGGGCCGATGCTGCCGTGCTTGAGGCGGTAGTATTCGGCAAGCGCCTGGTAGGTCGTGTCAGGCATGCCGACCGTCTGGTCGTCCAGGCCGAGATCATCTGCCATGTGCTCGATGAGTTTTCTCCACGGTGGCAAGCCGACGCTCATCGACACTCCAGCGCCAACAAACAGCATGGCTCTCCGCTTTTTCAGCGACCGCGCAATTTGTTCGAACACCGACTGCATGCCAGCAAACTGGCGAATGCCTCTTCTGTTCCAACCATTG
>NZ_JAMYMV010000177.1:0-834 GCF_040318715.1 Mesorhizobium sp. M1050
GGCCGCGATCGCGGCGCTCGAATTGTTGTCGCTCAAGGGATTGACCGTCACCGCCGACGCCTTGCACTGCCATCGCCGCATGACCAAAACCGTGCGCGAGGGCGGCGGCCACTACGTGATCGCCATCAAGGGCAACCAGTCGAAACTGGCCAGCGAGGCCAAGGCCGCCCTCGACAAGGCGGCGGCCAGCAAAGCAACCAAGTTCCATCAGACCGAAGAGGATGCGCATGGCCGCCACGAGGTGCGGCGTGCCTTCGTCATTCCCTTCGCGCAGACGCCAGGCAGGAATGCCCTCGTCGACCTTTGCGCCATCGGCCGCGTCGAAAGCTGGCGCACCGTCAATGGCAAGACCACGCACAAGGTCCGCTGCTATGCGCTGTCGCGCAAAATGCCGGCAAACGAACTGCTCGCCACAGTACGCCGCCACTGGAGCATCGAGAATGACCTGCACTGGCAACTCGATGTCCTGCTCGGCGAAGATCAAATCAGAGGCCGCAAGAACAACACGGCCGCCAATCATGCCATACTTCGCCGCCTCACGCTCAATGTTCTCAGAGCCGATCCCGAAAAAATCCCGCTCAGCCACAAACGACTCAAAGCACGATGGGCCGACCAAGACCTCCTCCGCCTCTTTACTCATATGCGATAGCCCTGCCCTCAAGGGGGGAGATTGGCAGCTTTGACGCGTCGCCTGGTAATGCGACGCTGGAGATTGGCGAAAGCCGGAATGACAGCTGATCTCCCCCCTTGAGGGCAGGGGAATCGCACATGAGTACAAAGGGACTCTTGTGTGGTGTGCGGAAATCGATTCTGAAAGGACCTCTGGATGATCGG
>NZ_JAMYMV010000178.1:0-712 GCF_040318715.1 Mesorhizobium sp. M1050
GGGTTTCGGCCCGGTCGGCGCTGCCTCGTACGCTTTGATGAGAGCCGCTGTGTACTCTCTGATGAGCACGGCGTCGGCAGGGTGGGGATTCAGGGCAGGGCGGCCCACCGCTGGCGCTCCGCCCGCCCACGTCTTGAGACGACCCAGTGACCCAGCCACGGCCGAGGGGCCGCCACCCCAGATCTCGTACTCCTTGCGATCCCGATCCAGCGACGAATCGTGAAGCCGATCCGCAATCCCCGGCTTGTTATTTTCAACGAGCCAATGACCAAAGCCGAAAAGAAGATCTACATGGCGCTTGACCGTGATCTCCCCGATCTTACCGGCATAGAGTGCTGACCTCAGCCCTTCGACAAGGGTCGCATCGTTGGAATAAAGAGGACCCTTGTCGGGACCGGAGACCACTTTTGGGCGATCTGGCTGCACCGCCGCCGGCACAGAACGAGCATGGTCACGCAACTCGACCCGTGCGGGGGGATTCAGATCAACCACTGACGAATCCGGCGCATGATGATGGCGCGACGTTGAGTGACCCGGCTGCAGCACCGTGGCACCCAGCATCGACCCACTGCCTCCGGCGTACGGCGCCGCGGCGTGTTCTTGTCCGCTCCCTTGCATCATGGGCTGCGCTTCCCATGGCAATGCACTCACTTGATGGGTGGGGGCCTGCATCAGCACGCGAGCGCCTGAATTGCCGATCTCGCTCAGCTGC
>NZ_JAMYMV010000179.1:0-674 GCF_040318715.1 Mesorhizobium sp. M1050
GACAATCTCGGCGACAACACGCTCGACGAAACCTTCGCCTATGCCGCCAACGACAACATGATTTCGCGCACGCGTGTCGCTGGTACCTATGTCTATCCTTCGGCGAGCGCAGCTCGTCCGCATGCGCCGGTCTCGGTCGGCGCCAACGCGATGGCCTATGATGCCAATGGCAATCTGACATCGGACGGCAGCCGCACGCTGGTCTGGGACGAGGCCAACCGGCTGAAGACTGTCACGCGCGCCTCCAACACCGTCAATCTCGCCTACGGCCCGGACGGGGCGCGTGCCAGGAAGTCATCGAGCTTCGCCACGACGCTCTATCCCGACGCCAATGTCGAGATCAATCCGGCGACGCCGGGCGCGGAGATCTACACGCGCTATCCCCATCCTGACATCAAGGTCGTCGGCACGACCAAATACTTCCTGCACCGCGAGCATCTGGCCTCCGTGCGCCAGGTCACCGACATGTCGGGCACCGTCGTCGACGGCACCAGCTACGCCACCTATGGCGAAAGCCTCAACACCGGCTTCCAGACGCAGAAGAACTACGTCGGCGAACGTTTCGATGCCGAGACCGGACTGCTGTATCTCAATGCACGCTACATGGATCCGGTGCTGGGGCGGTTTATTTCGCCGGATGATTGGGATCCGACCAAGGAAGGTGTTGGCACCAA
>NZ_JAMYMV010000180.1:0-667 GCF_040318715.1 Mesorhizobium sp. M1050
TTGGCGATGATCTTCGTCAGACCGACCTTTCCGTACCGACTGTTCACTGCGGCGCCTGCATCCAGACCATAGAGACGGCGTTGGGGAAACTCGATCACGTCGAGGCCGCTCGCGTCAACCTGTCAACGAAGCGGGTTTCGGTCCGGTGGCGCGGGGACGAGGTTCCACCGTTCGTCAACGTGCTGGAGCGGCTAGGTTATCAGGCTCACCTGTTCGAAGCCGAGATCGATGCAAAGGACAAGACGCTCTCGGAGCTCATCCGCGCCGTCGCTGTTGCGGGCTTTGCGGCGGGTAACATCATGCTGCTTTCGGTCTCGGTCTGGTCCGGGGCCGAAGGCGCGACACGCGACCTGTTCCACTGGGTCTCAGCGCTGATTGCCATCCCCGCGCTCGCGTTTGCCGGCGGCATCTTCTTCCGCTCGGCCTGGAATGCGTTGCGCCACGGCCGCATGAACATGGACGTGCCGATCGCGGTGGGGGTCTCGCTCGCTTACGCAATGAGCCTCTATGAGACGATCAACCATGGCGATCACGCCTATTTCGACGCGTCGGTGTCGCTGCTGTTCTTCCTGTTGATCGGCAGGACGCTGGATCACGTCATGCGGGAGCGCGCCCGCACCGCCGTGAAGGGCCTGTCGCAGCTGGCCGCGCGTGGCGCCATGGTGCT
>NZ_JAMYMV010000181.1:0-641 GCF_040318715.1 Mesorhizobium sp. M1050
CGACTGAGGGAATTCTACGGCTCGTCGATGTCCAGCTTCGAGGGGTTCTGCGAAATGAGACGCTCTTCCTCGTCATCCGGCAGCGCTTCGTCGCTGTTCTGGTACGCGTTATCGTCCTCTTCGTCGGGCAATTCACCACTCTTCTCGGTGGCGTTGCGACTGTCGCCGTCTGGCGGCACACCATCCGGAAGAACCTCGCTGCCTCGGATCGCGTCCCAATCCTGCTTTTCGAGTGCTGGTCCTTCGGATGTGACGACAGGTTTCTTACCTGGTGTCATCGGGCCTGGTGTCATCGGGCTCTCCTAGGCTTCGGCATTCACCTTCGGAGCGCGCATTCGCGCCCACATCAGCATACGCCGCAAGGGCTGGCATAACGATCAGTGCCAGTAGGGTTCGACCCTCCAATATCGATACGAAGCTTCGCGGGCCGGCCTTCCATCATCGACGGTGAGTTCATCGATCGAGTAGGCGGGCGCGGCCTTGAGCTGATCTGTGCTGAAAGAGACAACGTATCCGCCGCGGTCCGGATCATAATCCAAGAGGGACCATGGCACCGCGTGGTATCTTTCACCGATGCCCAGAAAACCGCCAAAGGAAATCACTGCGAACATGATGCCATTCGCGGTCTTTTCGAGCATCAC
>NZ_JAMYMV010000182.1:0-578 GCF_040318715.1 Mesorhizobium sp. M1050
ACGGCCTGTTTTCAGACAGGGTGGCTCATTTCCATATCCGCAAGATCTTTCGCCCGCGCACCTACGTGTACATGGCTATGTGGTCTCTGATCGGTCTGGGCCTGCTCTATTCGCTGCTGACGCGCGACCGGCTCGAGATCAATGTCCTGCACGATCGCAATCCGCAATTCGTGACGCTGTCCGACGGCTCCATCCGCAATGGCTATACCGTCAAGCTGCTGAACATGATCCCCGAACCAAGAACGGTCATCGTCACCATAGCAGGCTTGCCAGGCGCAGAGATGAGCATCGTCGGTGTCGACCTCCCCGTCGGTCGCTCTTTTGCGATCCAGGTCGAACCCGACCGGCTCAAGATGTTGAAGGTTTTCGTGCGCCTGCCTGCTGAGCAGATCCATGGCGAAGCGCAGACCTTCACTCTTCAGGTCGAGGACAAAGCGAGTTTCGAGTCGAACGAATACACCGCCACCTTCAACGCGCCGGAGATCGCCAGATGAACGCCACCACGCGAAAATCCCGCGAATTCACCGGCAGGCACATGTTGGCGATTATCCTTGCCTTCTTCGGGGTGGTCATCGCGG
>NZ_JAMYMV010000183.1:0-567 GCF_040318715.1 Mesorhizobium sp. M1050
CGGCGTGACAACCACGCCCTGGTCGTCGCTCACGCTGACGCCAGACAGCGCGACATTGCCCAGATTGGTGACCGTGTATTTCCAGGAGATCGCTTCGCCGGTCAGGATGGTCAGACCGTCGCCGGATGTCGCACCGTCGACCGTCACCTTCTCGATTTTGATCGCCGCATTGGCGCCGAAATAGCCGGAGCCGTCGGTGTCGTCGGGATTGGCGCTATGGCCAGCGGTATCGGTGAACGATCCGGTGGCCGTGCCGATATTGCTGTAAGCGCCGATGCCGGCCACGCCGGTGCCGGTGAAAGTCCAAGTTTCGGTGGTGTCGAGCAGACCGTCAAGGTTGGTATCGCCGACATTGTGAGTGGCATCGCTGAGGACCGGCGTGACAACCACGCCCTGGTCGTCGCTCACGCTGACGCCAGACAGCGCGACATTGCCCAGATTGGTGACCGTGTATTTCCAGGAGATCGCTTCGCCGGTCAGGATGGTCAGACCGTCGCCGGATGTCGCACCGTCGACCGTCACCTTCTCGATTTTGATCGCCGCATTGGCGCCGAAATAGCCGGAGCC
>NZ_JAMYMV010000184.1:0-560 GCF_040318715.1 Mesorhizobium sp. M1050
CTTGCGCTCGCGCAGTTCCCGCAGCATCCGATTGACATGAATGGGCGTGAGTCCGAGGGCATCCGCGAGATCGTACTGGGTAAGAGGGCATTCATAGCTGTTGCGGGTGACAGAGCCGATTCGTTCCAGACGCGTCCTCAGTTCGAGGAAGAGATGCGCCGTCCGCGCCAGGGCGCTGCGTCGTCCAACATTGGTGAGATGTTGAGCCACAACCGCTGCGTTGTGCACGAGGGTTTCGATAACGAGGGAGAACAGACGGGGCGACTGCATGGCAGCAACGGTAAATGTCTTGGTGGAAGCCACCAGAACCGAAAGTTCGGTTTGAGCCACAAACGTTTCAAGAGCCCTGCCCGTGTAGGACTGAGGCAGGACGATATCGCCTCTCAGTGCAAAATCCAGGATCTGTCGCTGCCCGCCCGCAAGCTCATGAGAAATGCACCCCCAGCCCGACTCGACTATGAACATGCGATCACAATCCTCGCCCTGATTGACGATGACCGTCTCCGCCAGATAGCGCTTCGGCGTGAATCCCAGCCTTTTGATTAGCGCCGCATCGTCGT
>NZ_JAMYMV010000185.1:0-554 GCF_040318715.1 Mesorhizobium sp. M1050
CGGGCGCATCGGCGGCGTCGTCGCCATCGACGGCAAGACCGTGCGCGGCTCCAAGCAGGACGCCGACGGGACAGGCGCGTTGCATCTCGTTCAGGCCTGGGCGCACGAGGCGGGCCTCGTGCTGGCGCAGCGGGCGGTGGACACCAAGAGCAACGAGATCACCGCCATTCCCGAGCTTCTCGACATGCTCGCCCTCGAAGGCGCGATCGTCACCATCGACGCGATGGGAACGCAAAGGCAGATCGCCGCCAAGATCGTCTCCAAGAAGGCCGATTATGTCCTGGCGCTCAAAGGCAATCAGGGAACTCTCGAGGAGGATGTCGCGCTGTTCTTCGACGATCCCGTGCTCGCGGCCGATTGTTCGTGTCATGAAGAAGAGCCGCAAGCCGGCCACGGCCGGATCGAGGAGCGCACGATCCGCGCCGCCGATGCCGCCTGGCTCGCCGAGCGTCATCCCGATTGGAAGGGGCTTGCGAGCTTTCTCGCCGTCACAACGCGTCGCACGATCAAGAAGACCGGCGCGGTCTCGATCGAGACGCGGCTCTTCATCTCCT
>NZ_JAMYMV010000186.1:0-530 GCF_040318715.1 Mesorhizobium sp. M1050
GCTGCTCGAACAGAACGATGAATGGGCCGTCCAGCGCGCAAGATACATGACACTGGAAACGATGTCGCAGATGAGCGATGATCCTTTGATCAGCTTGCCAGCCGTGGCGCGCTGATCAGCCCGGCCAACGCCGGAGAGCACGGCGATCAAAGCCATCAGCTACACCACTCCCAGGGACACGATCCGCGCTTGCGCCAAGAGAGGCTCTCCTTGGCCGCAAGCTTATGCGGGTAGCGGTGCGAAGGCGGTTTTGATTCATAGGAGCGTTTTGTGTGCTCTTTCGAACCGCGCCGGATATCGAACCCCGCCCTTGCGGGTTCAGGAATCCCGGCTCGGAAAGCCGGGCGTCCAATCGTCCTGTGCCGAGAAGCCGCTCACGCGGGGTCGCGTGCTTTGCGGCGCCGGTCCAGGCGAGCGACTGCGGATTTGCCTGTGGTCGAGGAAACAATGGTTGGAACAGAAGAGGCATTCGCCAGTTTGCTGGCATGCAGTCGGTGTTCGAACAAATTGCGCGGTCGCTGAAAAAGCGG